>NZ_VPEW01000026.1:0-17551 GCF_013416965.1 Acinetobacter sp. YH1901134
GATAATCTTTCTCGGATTCAATCAATAATTGAACCGCTCTTTCTCTGATTTCAGGGGTATATTTTACTTTTTTCATCGGGACATTCTCTCAGAAAGCTTGGTCTCCGACAAACCCGGTACGGTTCAAAAATCTTCCATTGATTTATTTATATCTGTTAAACCAGTCGCATTATGAAATGTAATATAAGTAGAAATTTCAGTATAAATGGTCATGATCTTTTCTAAATTTGAATATCTAAGCGTCTTCATTAATCAACCTTATTGATTATTAGTTTCTTCTTTTAAAGCTCTTTGTACTGTTGCTATCCCTACTTTAAACTTTTCTGCAACACCTCTAAATGTTGAATTTTCTTCAGCCATTGCTTTTCGTATTTCAACATAGTCAACCTTCCGCTTTCTTCCCTTATATAAGCCCTTCGCTTTGGCTTTTGCAATTCCTTCCTTTTGACGCTCACGGATCATGGAGCGTTCAAACTCTGCAAATGCAGCAAGCATCTGAAACATGAGTTTATTTATTGCCGATTGTGCTACATCATGACTGAAGGTCAAATTCTCTTTATGAAAAATAATGGTTATACCACGATCATTCAGACTATTCACAATTTCGTTCAGATCATTTGTATTACGTGCCAGACGATCAATACTATGAACATGCACCGTATCACCTTCACGCAGATAGTCGAGCATTGCATTTAACTGAGGACGTTCACGGCTACCACCGCTTGCCTTTTCAGTAAAGGTCTTATCCAGGCTGATTCCATCTAATTGACGTTCAGTATTTTGTTCAGTTGAACTGACTCGAATATATCCGACCTGATTAGGCATTCTGTACCGTTAGAGTTTAGATAATTAAATACATATTGTACCGAAATTAAATATTAAGTCTATAAATACGGTTTTTGAGTTGCTTTTTAAGACTTTATTTTGTTCCGTTAGGCTATACTCTAAATTTACATATTTAAATAACGAGTTTTTTCTCACTCATAAGAATTTGCAAGAATATATATACATTTATTGACATTAAGTAATTTAAATAAAATCAATATACGTATTTGCATATATGTGGAAATACGTATATAAGTATATCTGAGTTTCTAATAGCAGTGTTAGTCAAAATGTTCTCGACCATAAAGATTTATCACAATCCTGAGTGTGGTACATCAAGGAATACCTTAGCTTTAATTCAAAATGCAGGAATTGAACCAATCGTTATTGAGTATCTAATTACCCCACCTTCGAAAGCAGAATTAATTGAACTTATTCGTAGTGCTGGTTTAAGTGTTAGAGAAGCAATTCGTAAAAATGTACCTCCATATTCTGATTTAGAAATTGTTCGGGAAGATTGGTCTGATGAACAGCTTTTAAATTTTATGCTTCAACATCCTATTTTGATTAACCGCCCATTCGTTGTTACGGATTTAGGTACACGTTTGTGTCGTCCTTCTGAAGTTGTTTTGGATATTCTCCCGTTTCCTCAGAAAGGCGCATTTAGCAAAGAAGATGGTGAAAAAATTATTGATGAAAATGGCCAAAGAATTAAATAGTACTTTCTCATCTCTTGAATGGAAAGAATGTGAAGGAGATTTATATGGATCAAGTTAATTTTTTTAAATGCTTATCAGATGAAACACGTCTCAATATAGTGACATTAATTGTTGAAAATAAAGAACTATGTGTATGTGATTTGACTGAAAAACTACAACTCAGTCAACCGAAAATTTCAAGACATTTAGCCCTTTTACGTGCTTCAGGGCTACTTCAAGATCGCAGACAAGGCCAATGGGTTTACTACAGTATCAATCCAAAATTGGCCAACTGGTGTTATGAAATTTTAGATATTTTGAAGACGGTTCAATCTCAATCAAAGCTGGATGATCAACACCCCCTTTCTGTAAATAGTTATTGTGAGTAATTCAATGAAATTTTTATTTTTATGTACTGGAAATAGCTGCCGTAGCATTTTGTCTGAGGTTTTGTTTAATAGCCGAGCACCAGAAGGTTGGAAAGCCTATAGCGCTGGGAGTAAGCCTTCAGGTCAAGTTCACCCGCTAACTTTAGAAACCCTTGAAAACTTAGGATTATCTACCGAAGGTTTATGGAGTAAAACGATTAATGATTGTGAACAATATCAACCTGATGTTGTGATCACAGTATGTGATTCTGCTGCTCAAGAAGCATGTCCACTTTATTTGGGTGGAGCAATCAAGGCACATTGGGGCTTGGCTGATCCTTCACACTTAGACGTGAATAAAGAAGAAAAAATGAAAGCCTTTATGAGCACTGTTGAACATATCAATCGTCGCTTAGATGCTTTATTTAAACTTAATGTAGATAAACTATCTCGCTCAGAATTGATTGCAGCAATTAATCAAATTTCGAACGTTGAGTAAGTGAAATGTCTGAAAAACGCTTATCTTTTTTAGATCGCAACCTGACGCTATGGATTTTTATTGCCATGGCCTTAGGCATTGCCATCGGAAACTTCTTTCCTCAGGCTTCTGTCGCACTCGATAAATTAAGCATTGATTCAGTGAATATTCCAATCGCGATTGGTCTTATTCTAATGATGTATCCACCACTGGCAAAAGTGAACTATGCGACTTTGCCACAAGTGTTTAAGGATAAGAAAACCCTTACTTTGTCCTTAGTACAAAACTGGCTGATCGCGCCAGTACTCATGTTTGCCCTGGCAATCATATTTTTACATAGTTATCCAGAATATATGACCGGTGTCATCCTGATTGGTCTTGCTCGATGTATTGCCATGGTTCTGGTGTGGAATGGCTTGGCCTGTGGTGATAATCAATATGTTGCAGCATTAGTTGCCTTTAACAGCATCTTCCAGATTCTATTTTTCAGTACCTATGCCTGGTTATTCCTGACCTTCCTTCCACCATATTTTGGTGTCGCTTCGCAGGTCATTAATGTCGATTTCTGGACCATCACCCATGCTGTTCTGGTTTATCTTGGTATTCCGTTCTTATTAGGTTTCTTAACGCGATGGATTTTGGTGAAACAGAAAGGCGTGGAATGGTATGAAACCAAGTTCATTCCGAAAATCAGTCCGCTGAGTTTAATGGCTTTGCTGTTCACCATTCTGGCCATGTTTAGCCTAAAAGGCGGTGATGTCGTGAGTCTTCCGCTTGAAGTTTTACGCATCGCGATTCCTTTAACCATTTACTTCGTTTTAATGTTCTTCATCAGCTTCTTTATGAGTAAATGGATGGGCAATGACTATCCTAAGACCACAGCAATTGCATTTACCGCAGCGGGGAATAATTTTGAATTATCACTTGCAGTAGCGATTGCAACTTTTGGTATCGCTTCGCCTGTTGCTTTTACCACGATTATTGGCCCACTGGTCGAAGTTCCTGTGTTGATTGCCTTGGTGAGTGTTTCACTCTGGCTGAGAAAGAAAGTTTTTAAAGAGGCCTAACTCTATGAATCTCCCAAATGTAGATCTAAATCTTCTTGAGCAACCCACCTTTGAAAAAGTTCAAGCCAAAGAACTTGCTCATCCTCCGCGAATTTTGCTGCTGTATGGCTCTAATCGAGAACGTTCTTACAGTCGCCTTGCAGTTCTTGAAGCCGGTCGAATCCTTGAGCATTTTGGGGCGGAAATAAAAATCTTTCATCCTAAAGGGCTTCCTTTACCAGAAGATGCGGATACTGAGCATCCAAAAGTAAAAGAACTGCATGAGCTTTTAGCATGGTCAGAAGGCATGGTCTGGTGTTCACCTGAACGCCATGGTTCTATGAGTTCAATCTTTAAATCTCAAATCGACTGGATTCCACTGGCAGGAGGGGCAATCCGTGCTACCCAAGGTAAAACTCTTGCCTTGATGCAAGTCAGTGGCGGATCACAGTCATTTAACAGCCTGAACCAGATGCGTATTTTGGGGCGGTGGATGCGGATGATCACCATTCCAAATCAGTCTTCAGTTCCAAAAGCTTTTTTGGAGTTTGAAGAAGATGGACGAATGAAACCTTCGGCTTTCTATGACCGGATTGTGGATGTGATGGAAGAGTTATTTAAGTTCACCCTACTGACTCGTGGACAAAGCAAATACCTGACAGATCGTTATTCTGAACGCAAGGAATCGGCTGAAGAGTTGTCCAAGCGTGTAAATCAGCGCAGTTTATAAATGCTGGATGGTATTAAATACTGCGCCTCATTGCCAGGTCAGTAACACTTTTATGCTGTACCGATGAAGTGCTGTTAAAGGTACAATGAATATTGTAAAAACCCAGTCTTCATGATTGGGTTTTTACATTAAAGAAGTCAGAGATAAATAAGGAAAAGGTGAAGGCTTTGAACCAGAAACAGACTGAAACTGATGTGATCATTATCGGTGGTGGGCAGGCCGCTTTATCTACCGCTTATTTTTTAAAGCGCAAGAAAATCCCATTCATTATATTGGATGAGCAAAATCAAGCGGGGGGTGCCTGGCTGCATACCTGGGAGTCATTGCGTCTTTTTTCTCCTAATACCTGGAGTTCTCTATCCGGTTGGATGATGCCCATCACTGAACAGACCTATCCAACACGAAATGAGGTGATCCAGTATTTATCGGCTTATGAACAGAGATATCAATTTTCGATTGTTCGTCCAGTACATGTCGATCGTGTGGAATCGAAGGGAAAGTATTTAGACGTATATGCTGGAGAAAAGTTTTGGCGAGCCAAGGTGGTGGTCAGTGCAACAGGGACATGGCGCCAGCCGTTTATTCCTGATTATCCGGGACAGGAAAACTTTCAAGGCACGCAGTTACATTCAGCCCATTACCTGAATGCAGATTCATTTAAAGATAAGAAAGTCATCGTGGTGGGTGGGGGGAATTCGGGCGCGCAAATACTCGCTGAGGTTTCACAAGTTGCTGAAACCATTTGGGTCACAAAAACTCCGCCTCAATTTTTACCTGATGATGTCGATGGTCGAGTACTGTTTTTAAGAGCAACTGAGCGTTTAAAAGTACAACAAGAAGGAAGAAAAGTTGACCAGCCAATAGGTGGCCTAGGTGATATTGTGATGATCGATAGTGTCAAAGAGGCAAGGAATAGAGGAGTCTTACATAGCCGTCCACCTTTTCAATCTTTAGCTACAGATGCAGTTATTTGGCCAGATGGAAAAAAAGAGAAAATTGATGTGATTATTTGGTGTACTGGATTTAAGGCTTCATTAAATCATCTAAAAAGTATAGATATAGTAGAGCGAGATAACTTTGTAGAAGTTCAAAATGGAAGGTCTATTAAGTTACCTAACTTGTGGTTAGTTGGATATGGAGATTGGACAGGTATGGCATCTGCAACATTAATTGGCGTTTCTAGAACAGCGAGAGCTACAGTAGATGAGATCTTCACTTATCTACAAGAAATTAATACTAAAAAATTTTCAGAATAATTATCCATATCGAGTATAAGAATTTTAGAATCGGTTTTGTGTCTAGGCTACTGGGAGCATTCCAATATTTTGATTATTATTTCACTAAAAGTGTCTACAAGATCATGCTCTTCATTAAGCCATAATTTTTGATATTTAAACCTAATTTCATGAATTGCACTAAAAAGAGGGAACTCTTTCATAATTTATAATTAAATTAGAAGTTTTCTTAGGAAGCTGTTTAATATTATTGATATCTATACAGTTTTTCTTGTAAAAGCGCTTCATTTATAGTGAGTATTTCAATAAAATAAGGGAGCTAGCTCCCTTATTTTATTCATTTGCTAATTAAAAATTACTCGCAACTTGATATGTGATGAATGAAAAGATGTAGGCTAATGCAAACAAATAAGTTGCCATAATGATGGGCTGTTTCCAGCTGCCAGTTTCTCGTCTAATTGTTGCTAACGTAGCAAGACAATGGGGAGCAAAAATAAACCATACCAATAATGATAAACCTGTGGCTAACCCCCATCCATCCGGGCCTGAAATTTGACTTAACAGACTTTGAGTTACTGTATCTTCATCACCTGACATCGCATAAATCACCCCAAGAGCAGCAATTACAACTTCCCTTGCTGCCATAGCAGGAATGAGTGCAATACATATTTCCCATGTAAACCCAATAGGCGCAAATATAGGATGAATTAAATGCCCTAACTGACCAGCTAAACTATAGTTAATGGCCGGCATGCTTGCATTATCTGGTGGTTGAGGGAACGTGACTAGCACCCATAACAAGATAGACAGCGCAACGATAATGCCACCAACTCGTTTTAAGAAAATAGTTGCCCTATCATATAAGCCTAATGCAATATTTCTAATATCTGGAATTCGGTATGTGGGAAGTTCAAAAATAAAAATACTTTCAGTTTTATCTTTTCGAACCAACTTCAGAAACACTGAAACTAATAACGCTGAGACTATTCCCGACATATAAAGACCAAAAAGGACTAATCCTTGCAGACTTAACCAGCCGTAGATTAATTGGTTGGGAATAAATGCCGCGATCAATAAAGCATATACTGGCAATCTTGCTGAACAGGTCATCAAGGGTGCAATCATAATTGTTGCTAATCGGTCCCGTTCAGAGCTGATACTTCTGGTTGCCATAATTCCGGGAATGGCACAAGCAAAACTGGATAGCAGAGGAATAAATGAACGGCCGCTAAGCCCGGCTTTAGACATTAATTTATCTAAAAGAAATGCTGCCCGGGGTAAATAACCTGACTCTTCAAGCATTAAAATGAAGAAGAATAAAATCAAAATCTGAGGCATATATGCAAGCACGCTACCTGCACCAGCAATTACCCCATCCACAACCAAGCTTTTTAATAGAGGATGTTGGATTAGTGGTCCAATAAAATCACTGAGCCATGCGACAAAATTTTCAATGAATTCAATAAAAGGCGTTGCCCATATAAATACCGCCTGGAACATCACAAACATGGTTAAAGTTAAGATTACTAAACCCAATACAGGATGTAGAAAAATTTTATCTAGAAATGCGGTTCTTTTATCACCACTGTCATTATTTAAAATAACTTGTTTGGTGATTTGTTTGACCTGTTCAAAATGACTTAATTCAGAATGATAAGGAGTAATAAAAAGATTTTTTTGATCTAATTGATTAATTAAATCTTGAATTCCTTTTGTTTTAACTGCGACAGCTTCAACTACAGGGATACCTAACAGTTGAGACAGTTTATCCTTATCAATGGAAATACCACGCTTTTTGACCTCATCCATCATATTTAATACAAGAATCATAGGGCGATTTAGAGCACGAACTTCGAGAACCAAGCTCAAATGTAAGCTTAAATTTGTGGCATCTACAACGCATATAAAAATATCGGGTAGAATTTCACCTTTTAGCTCGCCCAAACAAACTGCCCTGGTGACTTCTTCATCTAAACTACTAGGTTTTAAACTGTAAGTTCCGGGTAAGTCCAATACTCGTATTGCATCACCAGAAGGTAATTTAAAAGAACCTTCTTTTCTTTCTACGGTAACTCCAGCATAGTTGGCAACTTTTTGTCGCGTACCAGTAAGCGTATTAAATAAAGAGGTTTTTCCGCAATTTGGATTACCGACTAATGCAATGTTCTTAATCTTCATTGGATACTAACTCTACAAAAATTCTTTCAGCTTCATTCTTTCTTAATGCGAATCTTGAAGTTTCAATTTGAACTAAAACAGGATCTCCGCCAAAAACACCTTTAGCGAGTACTTGTAGAGTTTCACCCTCTCTAAAACCTAATAGTTGGAGCCGTTCCAATACGGGATCAGTGGTATGACTGTATTGATTACCTTTTTTGAGATCTCTAATTTTGACGATCTGATTTTGTTTAACTTGAAATAGATTCATTTTCGATACTCTTACTTCAAAGCCAAAATCTTTCGAGCACCATTAAGCACGAATAAAGAAACCAGGATGCCAATGATTAAGTCTGGGTAAGCTGATCCCGTCCACGCCACGAGTACACCGGCAAATATAACGCCCATATTTACCACAACGTCATTCGCCGAGAAAATCCAACTGGCTTTCATATGTGCGCCATCTTCTCGATGACCAGAAATAAGATATAAGCATGTCACGTTAGCTATAAGTGCGAGCAGGCCAATAACAATCATGAGCGTTGATTCTGGCTCGCTTCCAAACATGAATCGTCTAATGACATCAATAATCACGATGACAGCAAGTAATAACTGAATCCAACCTGCGAAATGGGCTGCTTTCACTTGATATTTCGCAGCTTTTCCGACGGCATATAGCGCAATACCATAAACGGCTGCATCGGCAAACATATCTAGAGAATCAGCAATCAATCCTGTAGACGCAGCAATAATTCCGCTGATGAATTCTATAAAGAACAGTAGAGCATTAATGCCTAATAACAGTTTAAGTACTTTAGCTTGTCTCACAGGATCAGGTTCATTAGGTATATCGCCTGTAGAAAGCTGTGTTTCATCAAGTTTCGCCCCAAAACCCAGTTCTTCAAGTTTGGCCGTAATTTGCTGACTCCCTTCATTATGGAAGACTTTCAGTTTTCGATTGGGAAGATCAAAAGTAAGACCTTTAACTGCTTCAATATCTGCAAGAGCCATACGGACCATTTGCTCTTCAGCAGAGCAATCCATTTTAGGAATGGTATAGGTACTTGTTTGCTTAGCCTGTTGATTGCTTATATAAGTTTCAGTCTTCACAAGCTTTGCACCAAAACCCAAAGCTTCAAGTTTGGTAGTTATATTTTCATCTTTTTGATTATGTAGAACCTTTAAAGACCGGTTAGGTAAATCAAAGATGAGTTTTTGAACACCATCAATTGAAGATAGCGCCATACGAACCATCTGTTCTTCCGCAGAACAATCCATTTTGGGAACTAAGTATTCACTCATGTAGTGCGAATCTTTTAAAACGTCTTCAGTGCTTAAATTTTCTTTGGGATCAGAACCACAACAGGATTGAGCGGTATCTTCACAACTGTTTGAAGTGTTACAGCAAGGAGATGAAGATTTTTTTTCTTCCTCTTCACCACAACAGCTAAGCGTATTATCACAATTCTTTGAATTGTTTGCTTCTGCAATTGATGGATGATTTTCTTGTTGAGATTTCTTATCTTCGCATGGTGTTTCTTTACTACATCCACAACCACTCATAATTATACCCATTAAAAAAATTTATAAACTTTGAATATTAGAATCCCTATAGTTACTATAGAGTCAAGATTTTTTGGAAATACTAACTCAATGCATTTAAAAATTGGTGAACTCTCTAAAAAAACCTCATGTTCAGTATTAACAATTAGGTTTTATGAAAAGGAAGGTTTAATTCCGGAACCCGAAAGAACGGAAGGAAATTACCGCCTTTACGATATAGGCTATGTTGAGCGAATTAAGTTTATTTTGAATTGCCGAACTTTAAATATGAGTTTGAATGAAATTCGTCAATTACTCACCTATAAAGATAATCCCAAGAAAAATTGTTCAGATGTGAATGAATTAATTGACTTACATGTCTGTGCTATCAAGGAAAATATAATCAAACAGCAAAAGCTGATTGAACAATTGTCTGATCTAAGAGGTACTTGTGATGGTTTATGTACAATTGACCAATGTGGAGTTCTAAAAAATCTAGCTTGATTATCTAGACCTATGCTTTTTCAAAAACTCTGTATATCTTTACTTAAGGCTGCAAAAAGATTAAGGTGACTTAAATTTTGTGATCAGATCTTAGATAGCTTTGGTTAGCTTCCGATTGGTGTTTTAAATACAGATTTGTGTATGAAGAGAAAAACATTTCTAATCCAGATATTGGTACTCTTATTCACATTCCAGAATATTTGGAGTGTGGCAGAGGCTGCTTGTCTGCATGAAATGCCAAACATACCCAATTCAATACTCTCTAATCCAATCGATTTAGACGAAAAGAGTGATAGTCCTCGTCAAGCACTTTATTCCCTAGAAAACTATAAAGAAATCTATGACTATTGTCAGAAGGTTTGTTTTAACGAAAAGTGCAGTCATTTCTCAAATACAATCGTGATTCAGATTGACCCACCCGATGATCTGAAGCTTAAAGCTAATTTTGAGACCGGCATTACCCCAACTTATTTGGGAATAACTTTTTATAAACCCCCTTATCTGGATCAATTAACCCCGCCTCCCGATTTGCCCCTACTATTGGTGGGGTAGTCTTATAAAAGCCCACCACTCCTAATTTCATTATGCGTGGGGCATTTTCATGTCAAAAAACAAATTACATCAGGATACCTCCATCCTGAATTTATCCTGGTCAGCCTTAGGTAGCGGTATCTTGCTATCTGCAATGATCAGCTTCAGTACTTCCGTAGTCGCCAGTACTCAAGATTTAACGCTGCAGCAAGCTATTGAGCAGGTTAACCAATATCAAGCGTCCCAAAATTTCTGGGAAACGCAAAATAGTATTAATGCCACGAATCTTCAGCAAAGTAAGCTGTTTAAAAATCCTGAATTGTCAGTTGAACAAACGGGCTTTGGTTCAAATAATGAAAAAGAGCTTGCCATCGGTATATCACAACCTTTGGATATTTTTGGTGAGCGAAGAGCAAACCAAAAATTAGCCAGTCTCTCAATAGATAAAACAGCGCTGAAACAGAAGATTTATCAAGCACAAATTGAGCTTGCAGTGAAATATGTATGGTCGCAACTGGCCATTGCCGAACTTGAAAAAAACATTGTCAATGAACAACTTCGGGTGAGCGAAGAAAACCTTCAAGCAATCGAAAAGCGCTTTAATGCAGGCAGTATCGCGCAAGTAGATGTGAATCGCGCACGTTTAAGTCATGCTGAAAATATCCGTCTTTTTAGACAGGCCGACTTACAGGTACAAGTGGCAACCCAACAATTATCAAATTTATGGGGAACCTCTGATAAGTCATTGAAGGTAAACCTCTCTTCGCAAAAGCTTTGGCCAAAATCGACTCATGGGCAGGTTCAAGAATATTTAGCGGATAACTACATTGAGAAATATCGGATTTTACAGGTGTTAGAGTCTCAAGCAACGGTTGATCAGCTGAAAGCAAAGTCACGTCCTAATCCTACTTTAAACCTGGGCGTTAACCGCACCCAATCCTTGGATAACTCAACACAAAATCAACTGGTGGTTGGAGTCAGTGTACCGCTCAATATTTTCGATCGTCAGCAAAATGGCATAAAAATCGCGCAAGAAAAAATGAACTTATTAGAGCGTCAGAAAGACTTTTATCTAAAGCAAAATGCGCTGCAAATAGGCACGATCTTAACCGAGTTGCAGGGTTTAGAGCTTCAATTCAAAGTCGTTGACGAGACTCAAATTCCTTTGGCGACTCAAGTTCAAAGTAAAACTTTACAAGGTTTTCTGGCAGGAAAGTTTGCTTTAACCGATGTTCAGCAAGCCACGCTTCAATTACAAGACATCCGTCTACGTAAAGTCCAGTTGTTACGGGAGGGCTGGCAAAAGGCCATCGAAGCAGAAAGTTTAAGCTTAGGCATTAGCCCAAGTGAAGTCATGTCGAAAGATGCTATTGCACAAATCAATCAAAATTTATGGCAAGACATACAGGCCATGCCTGTCATTGGTGGGGGAAATTAACATGTTCGATCTTAAAAACAGCTTAAAAAAACAGAGCGGAAAAATCTCTCAACCCCTACTGATTAGTTTGGTCATCGGCGCTACCGTACTCCTCAGTATTTTCTTGATCTTAACGGGTAAGAATAAATCTGAAACATCAGATGAACATGCCGAGGAAGAAGGGGGAGAAGAACATGGTGGTGAAACCGAAGAGCATGCAGAAGGTGTGAGCCTGACTGCCAAGCAACTGGTGGAACAGGGCATACAATTATCAGCGGTCGATCAAGGCCCGGTGGTTAAATTAAGTTCTTATCCTGCCAAACTGAATGTGAATACTGACCAGCAAGCGCACGTCTCACCGAGTTTTAGTGGTCATGTAGAAAATGTCTATGTAGAACTCGGTCAAAAAGTTCAGAAAGGACAGCCTTTGGCTGCGTTGCTTGTTCCTGATCTAGTTGATCAGCAGGCCAATCTTAAAATTGAACAAACCAACCTTGAACTGGCGAAACAAGACTATGATCGTGAGCGTCAGCTTTGGTCACAGGGCATTTCAGCAAAACAGGACTATCAACGTGCTTATAACAGCTATAAACGGGCACAAATTCAGGTTCAAGCGGCCCAATCACGTTTAAGTGCATTTGGTGCAGTGAATGCCAGTAACGGACGCTATATTTTGAAAGCTCCCATTTCTGGCGTGATCAGTAAAAAGGATTTGGTTCTCGGGGAAAATGTTCAGTTAGCCGATCAACTCTTTACGATAGACCGGTTAGATCAACTCTGGCTTGAGTTTATTGTTCCAAATTCTGAAATTATGGGCTTAGCCCCGAATCAAAAGATCGAATTTAAATCCTTGCAAACGGAAAAGGTCTATCAGGCTGTTATTCAGACTTTAAATACTGAAGCGGATATTCAAACAGGCCGTCTTCAGGTGCGAGCAAAAGTTGAATCGAATGCAACCGAATTACGTCCAAACTTGATGGTAAACGTACAGTTGCAACAACGCAGTGAAAGTACCGCATTACGGGTACTTAAGTCCGCAGTTCAGAATGTCGATGGAAAAGATGTGGTTTTTGTCGCCACTCAGCATGGACAGAAAGTTGAATTCAGTCCGCAACCGGTGAAATTAGGTCAATCGTCTGGGGATAGCCAGTGGATTGAAGTGGTAAATGGGCTTAATCAGGGACAAAAATATGCAGCTCAAGGCAGTTTCTTACTGAAATCTGAGATGGAAAAAGGAGAGGCTTCACATGAGCACTAAAAGCCCTCACATTCCAGACCACGAATCGGTAAAACCTGAAGGGCTGTTTGATCGGCTGATCCAGTTTTCTATCCATAACGCCATTTGGATTATGCTGTTTATTGCAGCCTGGATTGCTATTGGTATTTATAGTTATCAAAAGTTACCGATTGATGCTGTACCGGATATTACCAATACTCAGGTGCAGATTAACACTTCAGCCAATGGCTTTACGGCTTTGGAAATGGAACAGCGGATTACCTATCCCATTGAGAATGCCATGTCAGGCATGCCGAAAATGGAACAAACCCGTTCGATTTCACGCTACGGCTTATCGCAAGTGACCATCATTTTTGAAGATGGCACGGATATTTACTGGGCCAGACAGCTTATCAACCAGCGCTTGCAAGAAGCAATGGGAGAAATGCCTGAAGATGTGCAACCTAACATGTCGCCTATTTCGACAGGTTTAGGTGAAATCTATCAATGGGTGATTAAAGCCGAACCAAATGCTAAAAAGCCGGATGGAACCCCTTATTCGGCGATGGATTTACGTGAAATTCAGGATTGGATTGTAAGACCGCAATTACAGCGCGTAAAAGGCGTTGCTGAGATCAACAGTATCGGTGGCTTTAATAAAACCTATGTGGTTGCCCCTGATCTGAACCGATTGCAACAATTGCAAATTCCTTTGTCTGATTTACAAACTGCCTTAACAGAGAATAATGAAAACCGTGGTGCTGGCTATATTGAGAAAAATGGACAACAGCTAACGGTTCGTGTTCCCGGCACTTTAAACACGATTGAAGATATCCAGAACATCAGTATTGCCAATAAAAACGGCTATCCGATTCGGGTGGCAGATGTCGCCAATGTCTCAATTGGTCATGACTTAAGAACAGGGGCTGCAACCTATAATGGTGAAGAAACTGTATTGGGTATTGCCATGATGATGATGGGAGAAAATAGCCGTACCGTTGCTCAAGCCATTGATGAAAAGGTGCAATCGATCCAGCAATCGCTACCTAAAGGTGTGGTGATTGAGACTGTGTATGACCGTACGCATTTGGTTGATCGGGCGATCAAAACCGTTCAGAAAAATTTGATTGAGGGTGCAATCCTCGTCATTGTTATTTTATTTCTCTTTCTAGGTAATTTCCGTGCTGCGCTGATCACGGCTTGCGTTATTCCACTGTCAATGCTGTTTACCTTGACGGGAATGGCAGAGCAGAAGATTAGTGCAAATCTGATGAGTTTAGGGGCACTGGACTTCGGTATTATTATTGATGGTGCAGTGGTTATTGTAGAAAACTGTATCCGTCGGCTAGCAGAAGCTCAGAAGCTGAAAGGTGGTTTACTTAGCCGTTCTGAAAGATTTAAAGAAGTCTTCTTGGCTGCAAAACAGGCGCGTCGTCCTCTGATTTTTGGACAGTTAATTATTTTGGTGGTTTATCTACCTATCTTTACCCTGACGGGTGTAGAAGCCAAACTTTTCCATCCTATGGCAATGACTGTTGTACTGGCTTTAATTGGGGCCATGATTTTATCTGTCACTTTTGTGCCAGCCGCAGTTGCCCTATTTGTCACTGGAGAAGTCAAGGAAACCGAAAGTCGCTGGATGCATTGGCTTAAAACCAAATATGAACTGCTTTTAGATAAAGCCTATGAGCTTCGTTTATTTGTGACTATTGTGGCTGCCTGTATTTTAGTGCTTACGGGCGTGCTAGCCACTCAAACAGGTAGCGAGTTTGCACCTCAACTGGGTGAAGGTGATTTTGCTGTTCAGCAAATGCGTTCCCCAAGTACAGGGTTAGAACAGTCACTGAAAATGCAGGAAAATACTGAAAAGTTACTGTTGAAAGAATTTCCTGAAATTAAAGCAATCTTTGCCCGTACCGGTACAGCAGAAGTGGCCACAGATGTCATGCCACCCAACATTTCAGATGGCGTGGTACTGTTAAAACCTCATGATGAATGGCCTGATCCAAAACAAACGATTGATGAGCTTCGCCAAAGAATGATTACTTTCTTAGCGACATTGCCGGGAAATAACAGTGAGTTCTCGCAACCCATTGAACTGCGCTTTAACGAGTTAATTTCAGGGGTGCGAAGTGATGTGGGTGTCAAATTATTTGGTGATGACATGGAGATTCTAAATCGCGAAGCGAATAAAATTTCTCAAAAAATTAACTCAATTTCAGGCGCGACAGCCGTTAATGTAGAACAGACCAGTGGCTTACCCTTGTTGAATGTAGAGGTGGATAAGTCCAGAGCTGCACAATATGGCTTGTCGGTAAGAGCAATTCAGGATCTGGTAGCTACAAGTGTCGGTGGCCAGAATGTTGGAACAATTTTACAGGGAGACAAGCGTTTTGATTTTGTCATCCGTCTAGATGAATCCCAGCGTAGTCCTGAACAGTTAGCGGTACTTCCTATTCAATTGCCGAATGGTGGTTTAGTCCAACTGCAAGATGTGGCACGCGTTGAAAATATCCTGGGTATTAATCAGGTCAGCCGTGAAAATGGTAAACGTCGAGTGGTTATTACTGCAAATGTAGAAGGACGTGATTTAGGCTCATTCGTAACAGAGCTTCAGAGCACGTTATCCAAACAAGAATTACCAAGCGGTTATTGGATAGATTATGGCGGTCAATTTCAAAATCTGATGTCTGCAAAAGCGCGTATGCAATTGGTGGTTCCGCTCGCATTGTTGACGATCTTTATTTTATTGATGGCTGTATTCCATAATATCAAAGAAAGCTTACTGGTCTTTAGTGGTGTACCGTTTGCCTTATGTGGAGGCTTAATCGCGTTGTGGTTGCGTGACATTCCATTATCCATGTCAGCAGGGGTTGGCTTCATTGCACTATCGGGGGTGGCTGTACTGAATGGCTTAGTCATGCTTACCTTTATCAAAGAGTTGCGACAACAATATGACCTTTATTATGCAACGTGGCAGGGTGCAATTTTGCGTCTTAGACCTGTGCTGATGACAGCTTGTGTGGCGTCCCTTGGGTTTGTCCCGATGGCTTTGGCAACCGGAACTGGGGCAGAAGTACAGAGACCTTTAGCAACAGTGGTTATTGGAGGAATTATCTCCTCTACCCTGCTTACATTGGTTTTATTGCCCGTACTGTACCGCTGGATGAATGAAAAGAAAGCTTCTTAATCCATTAGATTAAGCAATTTTTAGCAGAGATATTGAGCCTGTCTCAAGTATCTCTGCTAATCATGGATTGAATAAGGAAAATTTTATGTCAGAACATCATGATCATAGCCATGCGGTTGTTACTGAAGGAAATAGTAAGAAATTAATGTTTGCTTTGGGTTTAACGACTACTTTTTTAATAGTAGAAGTTGTCGCTGCTTTTATTACCCAAAGTTTAGCATTACTGTCTGATGCCGCTCACATGTTTACTGATGTAGCCGCATTAGCTATTGCTCTTGCTGCTATCAAAATTGGTAAAAAAGCCGCAGATGATAAAAGAACTTTTGGCTATCAGCGATTCGAAATTTTAGCGGCTCTGTTTAATGCAGTGATGCTTTTTGTGGTGGCGATATATATTGTCTATGAAGCTTACCAACGCTTTACGCATCCTGCTGAAATTCAAAGTGTTGGAATGATGATTGTCGCAGTCATTGGTTTGGTCATAAATTTGATTTCAATGAAAATCCTTTCTGCGAGTGCTCAAGAAAGTCTAAATGTGAAAGGCGCATATTTAGAAGTCCTTAGTGATGCACTGGGATCGATAGGCGTGATTATCGGAGGAGTGGTCATTTATTTTACCCAGTGGATGTGGGTAGATACCGTAATCGCTGTGTTAATTGGCTTCTGGGTTTTACCTCGAACTTGGGTTTTATTAAAACAAAGTATCCATATTTTGCTTGAAGGGGTTCCTGATGAGATTGATATTGAGTCGTTAAGAAATGATTTATTGATGCTAGAGGGTGTTGAAGGGATTCATCAGTTGAAAGTCTGGGCTATATCTTCAAAAAACATTCATTTAACTGCTCATTTGGTTGCTCCTAATAGCGATCCAGATCAGCTCTATCAAAAGGCCTTAGACGTTCTAAAACATAATCATAGTATTACTGAAATTACGTTACAAATAGAAAGTAAGGAATGTAATACATTGGAACAGCATAAACATTAAAGTGCTGCTCTTTCTACATAATGGACAGATGACTAGGCTGATAAACCTTACCATTTTCCTGTATTACACTTCTATTTATCACACGCACTTTAAACGGCACTGTTGCAAATAACCACGAATGGTAAGCTGAAGACTGTTTTAGCTAAAGGTGCAGCATATGAATCTTTTCCATGGTCGGCATTTTCAGGGCGAAATCATTCTTTGGGCTGTGCGCTGGTATTGTAAATATGGCATTAGCTATCGTGAACTGCAGGAAATGCTGGCCGAACGGGGTGTGAATGTTGATCACACGACTATTTACCGTTGGGTTCAACGTTATGCTCCTGAAATAGAAAAACGTTTACGCTGGTATTGGCGTAATCCTACAGATCTGAGCTCGTGGCATATTGATGAAACCTATGTAAAAGTGAATGGACGATGGTCTTATCTGTATCGTGCAGTCGATCAACGTGGCGATACCATTGATTTTTATCTTTCTTCTAGACGTAATACCAAATCAGCATATTGTTTTCTTGGAAAAATTTTAAATAATGTGAAGAAGTGGCAAATTCCACAAGTGATCAACACGGATAAAGCACCCACATATGGACGTGCTTTATCACGGTTAAAACGGGAAGGTAAATGTCCAC
>NZ_VPEW01000027.1:0-12092 GCF_013416965.1 Acinetobacter sp. YH1901134
GACAAGCATCGTCATTTTATTATGGTCAGCCTCAGGGTGAAGTGTGTCTAATCAACAGGGTTTTCGGTCTCTAAGTACTTTTTAAAGGGAACATCATCGACTCAAATCTCTATTTGCAACAGTGCCCTTGAAAGTCCTAGCCGTACTGAAAAGATACTGATTAAAGTCTATGCTGATTGTCGGGTAGTTGTATCGGCACCGTTAAATGCAGATGATAAAACAATTATTGATGCGGTCAAGCAGCGTAGTCGTTGGATCTATAAGCAATTAAGAGGGTTTCGTGAACAAAGTAAATTTATCACGCCTCGCCAATATAAAAGTGGTGAAAGCCACTTTTATTTGGGTAAACAGTATCAATTGAAAGTGATTCATGATGATACCAAGCCACAAGGTGTAAAACTTCTGAGGGGTAAATTAGAAGTGAATGCCTTAGATGCCAATCTTGAAAGTATTCAATCTCATTTAAAGGAATGGTATAGATCTCGAGCAAAAGTCATATTTGAAATACGTTTGCAACGTATTCTAGAACAAGCCTTATGGGTTGGAGACAAGCCTGAAATCCGTTTAGTGACCATGCGTATACAGTGGGGAAACTGTTCTCCATCAGGTGTGCTTACGCTCAACCCTCATCTAGTTAAAGCACCTACAATTTGCATTGATTATGTTATTTTGCATGAACTTTGTCATTTGGTTGAATATAATCATAGTGAGCGTTTCTACCAACTATTGAATCAAGTTATGCCTGATTGGTCGAAAATAAAAAATCAATTAGATATGATGGCGAATAAGTTAATAAATTGATTAAGATTTTTGTTTTTCGACAAGAGTTAAGAAAGGTTCTCTAATTTATTTAAGGAACTCATAAATATTAGAATTTAAGCACTCTAGCCAATCCATTAATTCAAGAATATCGATTCTTCGATCCAAATTCTCTATTTTTGCTACATATGACTGTGGCTTTTTTAAGCGTGAGGCAAGCTCTACCTGAGTAACTTCTTTTAACTCACGTATTCGAATAAGTTTATCAATTAGCTGTTTATAGCGAGGATCATGTATTGAGCTCATAGCTCGACATGTTGTACTATTCTTTTAAATATCCCAAAATGGGATATTTTAGGTTTTGGAGATGGTGTTTAGATATGAATATAAATCATCAACTTAAGTTTAGTTTTCTAGACTTTTTATCAAATCAAACATTCTTTAACTCTGAGTTTAAAAACATTCGAGCAGAATTTATAAAATATTCTCCTGAATATGAGCCTAAAAGATTTTATTCAAAAATCTATATTATTTTTAGGGAGTTAGTAAGTCAAAACTTGATATTTATGGATACTAGTAATTGTACGTACAAATATTCATCTAATTATTCAAAAAAAGATATTTGCGATTTAATTAGCCAATTGAAATCTTTAGAGGTTGAGAATTGTCTTTCGATGGAATATACACGTGTAAATGAGAATATATCAGATTTATTTCAGGAGTTAAGCATATATAAAAAGTATCTTATAAAATTTCCTAAGTGCTCTGAACTGATTAATCGATTTATAGATCAAAAAGAATCAGAAATTCACCTTTTAAGCTATGAGTTAAAAGCTTTGAGGAATTTATTAGAAGCTCAATAGGAGCAGGCTAGTCTTATAAATTTCAATAGAGCTGCGTCTGAATAATCAAGAACAATAATATCTTTACATCTGATCCTAATTCAACTGTATATAAAATAAGTATTGCAGAATAGTAATTCGAATGAACTTATACAGATGATCAACACCTTAATTTATAAAAAAGATAGGTTGAATTTAGTATAGATAGAAGCAATTTTTTTTGTTATAGTATTATTTGTAAAATATTCAATTTTTTTAAAAAAAACATATGGATACTGCAACTTATAGTAAAACTAATATGAGCAATGTCATTTTAGTTGGTACTTTGGGTCGTGACCCTGAAACAAAAACTTTCCCAAATGGTGGTTCTCTCACTCAGTTCTCAATTGCAACGAGTGATTCATGGACAGATAAAAATACAGGTGAACGTAAAGAGCAAACAGAATGGCACCGTATTGTGTTACATAACCGCTTAGGTGAAATTGCACAGCAATATTTGCGCAAAGGTTCTAAAGTTTATATTGAAGGTTCATTACGTACTCGTCAGTGGACAGATCAAGGCGGTCAAGAGCGTTACACGACTGAAATTCGTGGTGAACAAATGCAAATGCTTGACAATAATCGCCAACAAGGCGAACAAGGTCAAGGCGGTGATTTTGGTCAGCCTCGTTTTAATAATCAACAAGGTGGTTATAACAATAACCAAAACCAAGGTGGCTACGGTAATAGCTCAAACCAAGGCGGTTATGGCAATAACCAACCGGCTCAAGGCAATAGCTATGGCAATAACAACCCAGGTGGTTTTGCGCCAAAACAACAGCCTGCACCGACACCGGCTCCTGCAGCAGCAGATTTAGATGACGACTTACCGTTTTAATGAACCTTAAACACAGCGTTTAAAACGGTAGATCATCATCAAAAAAAGCCCTCAATCTTGAGGGTTTTTTTATGTGTATCTAAATGTTTGCCAGTACTGTGTTCAGCATTGAGCGAATAGATTATTGATTGGTAGCGTCGATTAAAATCTAATATTAATATAAATAATAAATCTAAAAATCCGATAGTTTTTATAAAAAAGTTCGGTTTTACCTATGATTTGATAAGTCGTATTCTAGCTTCAACAGATAAGCAATCCCTGAAATGAGTTAGAGGAATATCAAATGAGTTTAATTAATACTGAAGTAAAACCATTTAACGCTACCGCTTACCAAGACGGTCAATTTATTGAAGTTTCAGAAAAAGACTTCTACGGTAAATGGTCTGTGGTGTTTTTCTATCCTGCTGACTTTACTTTTGTATGTCCAACAGAATTAGGCGATCTTGCTGATCACTATGCTGAATTCAAAAAAATGGGCGTAGAAATTTATTCAGTATCTACTGATACACACTTCACGCATAAAGCTTGGCACGATTCTTCTGAAGAAATTAAGAAAATCGAATACCCAATGGTTGGCGATCCAACTTGGACACTTGCGAAAAACTTTGATGTTTTAATTGAAGCGGATGGTCTTGCTGACCGTGGTACTTTCGTAATTGACCCTGAAGGTAAAATCCAAATCGTTGAAATCAATGCAGGTGGTATTGGTCGTGATGCTTCTGAATTGATGCGTAAAGTAAAAGCTGCTCAATATGTACATGCACACCCAGGTGAAGTATGTCCTGCAAAATGGAAAGAAGGTGAAGCGACGCTTGCACCATCGATCGACCTAGTGGGTAAAATCTAATTTGGTGATCCAACCGTAGATTTAAAAAAGCCAGAACTCAGTTCTGGCTTTTTTGTGGTTTAGATCATTAGACTAAATAGCCATCATGTTCTGGAGCATAGCCACGAACTCCATCGACTAAATAGTCAATTAATCTTTCCATGACTAGGCGTTGACCTTTGCGCGAAGCATATACCAATTGCACCGTACCGACATTTGAGCACCATTCGGGGAAGAGGTGAATTAAACGACCTGCCTCAATATCTGCTTGCACGGTTAAATAGGGTAAGTCTGCAATGCCTAAACCATCGAGTGCTGCATAATAAGTACCGGCTAAGTCATTGCTTTTAATCCGAGGCTGTAAGGCAATTTCAATCTGTTCTTGCTGTCCTGTATGATGCAAATGCCATTGATAGCGGTTTTTCTGTGTGCCCAAAACGATACTCGGAAATTCTGTCAATTCGGTAATATGCTTTAACTCGCGTCCTTGTAAAAGTTCAGGACTAATCACTAAGCAATGCACGGTTTTAATCACGTCACGTACAATAATACTCGAGTCTTCATTCTTACTAAAATTGGTGCGAATCGCCAAATCAATGTCGTCATGTAAGACATCCACACGGCGGCTAGACAGCTCGAGTTCGACCTGAACTTTGGGATGATCTTTTAAAAACTGATTTAACAAGGGGCGAATTTGATGTTCCATCATGACTGGTGGACAGCTAATTTTAACCAAGCCTTCAAGTTCACTTTTTTGCTTCAAGAGCACCTGATGCGCACATTCGACTTGTTCGATCACTTTTATGCATTCTTCATACAATTCTTGGCCTAATGTCGTGACCTTAAAGTGTCGGGTAGAACGCTGAATAAGGGTGACATTATATTTGGCTTCAAGATCTAAAATGCGTCGGCTTAATTTTGATTTTGTAATATTCGATGCTTCACTTGCAGCGCTAAAACCGCCATGTTTCACCACCAAGTAAAAGTAGTAATAGTCATCAAATGAATGCATGGATCACCTTATGCAGTGAAAAATTATTTCAATTCCAATTATCATACGTCAATTTATACATCAGGTATAAAAAAAGCGGCTCGAAGCCGCTTTTTACTACTGGAGGATTATTTCTTTTCAGTATTTTGCGTATAGCTGTTGATTAAGTTACGGTAGTCTGGAATATGATTGCCGAAAAGCGCACCTAAACCTTCAATATCATTACGCCAGTCACGGTGTAATTCACACGCGGTACCAAACCACGTCATGAGCTGTGCACCCGCTTGCGTCATACGTTCCCACGCTGAGTCGCGGGTTAAATGGTTGAAAGTACCTGAAGCATCGGTCACCACAAAGACGTCAAAGTCTTCTTCTAAAGCAGACAAGGTTGGGAATGCCACACAAACCTCAGTCACTACACCGGCAATAATCAATTGTTTTTTGCCGGTTGCTTTGACTGCTTTCACAAAATCTTCATTATCCCAAGCATTAATTTGACCTGGTCGTGCAATATAAGGTGCGTCAGGGAACATTTCTTTGAGTTCTGGAACCAATGGCCCGTTTGGACCTTGTTCAAAACTGGTGGTGAGAATTGTTGGAAGATTAAAATATTTCGCGGCTGCAGCCAGTGCAAGCACATTATTTTTAAATTTATCTGGATCAATATCGCGAACCAATGAAAGTAGACCTGTTTGATGGTCAACTAAAAGTACCGCGGCATTGTCTTTGTCTAAACGAACGTAAGGTTTGCCCATTTTATTGTCCTCTTTCCTGTTTGCAAGTACGCAGGATCAGATGAAGTCTGCGTGTTAACTCGATTTAGCATAGCTATAAAAATGGGATAACGGAATGGGTTTAAATGAGAAAAACAATCATAAAATTGGGATAATTTATTGTTGAATATGACTTAAACCCCTATATTTTTCAAATCAATGCTTGTTTTTGAGTAAATTTTAGATTGTATTACTGATTATTGTTCTATATTTGAGATATAGAATGCTATCTGGATGATGGTCAGTAAGTATTTCAAAGCTTAAAATAAGCGCTATGTTCATCCTATCGTATGAATATAGGAGCTAAGAAATGAAAAAAGTAATTGGTGTTTATCGTAATCAGCAAATGCACTGGGTGGGCGATGGTTTTCCAGTCAAAAGCTTATTCTCCTATGATCGTCTAGGTCAGGCCATTAGCCCATTTTTGCTTTTGGATTATGCGGCACCTTATCAGTTCGATCCCACCACTGCACAGCATGGCGTGGGTTCACATCCACATCGTGGTTTTGAAACCGTGACTATCGCCTACAGCGGTGAAGTGACTCATAAAGACTCAAGTGGTGGTGGCGGCACAATTCAAACGGGCGATGTGCAATGGATGACCGCAGGTTCGGGTTTGGTACATGAAGAATTTCATTCGCCTGAATTTGCTCAAGCAGGTGGTCTTTTTGAGATGGTTCAATTGTGGGTGAATTTACCGGCAAAAGACAAAATGACTCAGCCTCGTTATCAAGCGATCACGCGCCAAGATATTCCACGCATAGACATGGATGAAGGTGCAGGCCATATTCGGGTGATTGCCGGTGAAATGGGTGGTCACCTTGGGCCAGCACAGACCTTTAGTCCAGTGAATGTCTGGGATGGTGAGTTGAGAGCTCAATATGAAACCACCTTACATGTACCTGAAGGGCATAACACCATTTTGGTGGTCTTGAAGGGTGAGGTTGTGGTGAATGAAAGCCATAAAGTGCAAGACAGTTCGATGGTCATGTTTGCCAAAGACGATATCGCCATCCAGCTACAAGCGTTGCAGGACACACAATTTCTGTTACTTAGCGGTGAGCCACTAAATGAGCCGATTCAAGGTTATGGACCATTTGTGATGAATAGCAAAGCTGAAATCATTCAAGCCTTTGATGATTTCAATAACGGAAAATTTGGTGAAATTGCACTGGCGCATGAAGCTTAAGCGAAAATCATGTCGTTGAAATAGCCGAAAAAAAAGCCTCTGAATAGTCAGAGGCTTTTTTATTGAGCGCTGTAGTATTTATAGTTGTCATGATTTAAATATCATTTTACTTTTTATAAATTGTGATGAATTTATCACTTTCTTATGTGGCGCATCTTAGCGAGACTTGGCTTTAAAGTAAACCAAAAGTTATAAAAATGGTTAATTTAATTGTTTGGTTTTATAGGGTAATTAAAATTTTAAAGAAAAATATGTTTAAAAAACAAAGCTTAAATTGTGTGCTTTTTGACTGTAAATATTTGTAAATTTAACTTAAAAACGGCTGTACTGAAATCCATACAAAAAGTGCGAATCTGGTATTTTTTAATAGCTATTTTTAAGTTCTGATCAGTCATACTTTTAAACTGTGTTTTATAGATGGAAAAGAAAATTGGAAATTGCAGTCATCGGTAGTGGCATGGCTGGGCTGGCTACCGCAAGAATTCTTAAAGACGCAGGGCATAACATTACAATTTTCGAAGCTCTGCCGGGTCGTGGTATGGATAGCCACAGCACTGAGTTTGAAGGCGGCTTGATCGATGCCCCTTTGCGTGTGATGAATCCACACCTCTGGAAAAATACCTTAAGTTTGGCGACCCATTTAGGGATTAAAACTTTCCCAGTCCGTACCTATATGGCATGCAGTTGGCTATTTGAAGATCGTACAGAAACGTGGTTGACCACCAGTCGTAGCCGTATTGGTAATTTCCCAATTATTAATAATCGTAAAGGCTTACAACAATATGGCTGGCGTTTAGTCAAAGGAATGTTGCAACTTAAAGCCGCGATCACTCGATTTTTTAAATCAAAAAATCAGGACATCACGCTTGCCGAGTTCATTAATAAAAATGAAATTGAAGAAGTATTTTGGCATGGTGCGGTCATGCCTGTGTTGTATACCATTTGCACCTGTAACCCGAAAACGATTGGGGAATGGCCTGCGAAACCGTTGTTGATTTTCTTGCGTCAATTGACCAATGGCGATGCCTTGTTGCGTATCCAAGGTGGTACACCTGCGTTGGTTGATAAGCTGATTGAAGGTTTAAATATTCAAAGTGGTACGGCAATTACCAAAGTGCACGAGCAAAACGATAAGGTCTTGGTGGAAACTGAGGCCGGAGCACATCATCTATTCGATCGCGTGGTTGTTGCGACACCAACCACCAAAACGGAAGAATTTTTAGATCCAACCCAGTTTGCTGATGATATTGAGCTCTTAAAGAAATTTAAATTTGAGCAAGGTCAGTTGGTGATTCACACCGATCAAACCGTGATGCCGCCGAAGCGCAAAGATTGGTCTGTACTAAGTTATATGATGGATCGTAAATTTACCCGTCAGCAATTTACCGTGTGGCTGAACTCAATCGAGCCGAGCTTGGTGGGTAAAACTCCAGTGTTCCAAACTTGGCAGCCAGTGACACCGATTGATCCTAAAAAAGTGATCTCTTCGGTTAGTTTGACACGCGCAGTGGTGGATTCTCATACCGTGGCGCTGAATAAAGAGTTACAGCAACGACATTTATCGCCTGAGCGTAAAGTCTTCTTCTGTGGCTCATGGTCTTGTGACGGTCTGCCGATTTTAGAGTCTGCGGTAACGTCTGCTATGCACATTGCAGAAATTTTTGGTGCACCATTGCCGTTTGTGGGTTTAAAACCTAAAGTGGAGGTTGCCCCTCAACTCGGTTACTAACATGAAATGGCTTCAAGCAATTCGTCAGCACATCCCTAGCCATAAATATGCGATTAACAGTCGACTACTCGGAGATGATGCGGAACTTGCTTGGAGTAATTTGGGCTATTGGGATGATGCAAAATCATCCTATCCTGCAGCCTGTCAAAAACTCGCTTTCCATCTTGCCGAATCCATTCAATTAAAATCTACAGATCGTGTTTTAGACCTTGGTTGTGGGCAGGGCGCGAGCTTGGTTTTTTGGATGGAACATTTTCAAATTCAAAACTTATCCGCAGTCGAATTGCAAACCGAATGTGTGGAAAAAATCCAAAAAAATTTAAATTCAAAAATCAAAATACAACAAGATTCATTTTTGAATTTAAAAAATATTTATCCACAAAACTGTATGGATGCCGTACTGTGTATTGATGCTGCGTATCATAGTGATTTGAATTTATTGCTTTTATCAGTTGTTAATGTTTTGAATTCAAAAGGACGCTTTGCTTTTCACTATTTGATGTTGTCCGATGCGTTTTTGAATTTAAATTCATTACAGCGACTGAAATATCAAAGTCTGTTGAAAGCAGCAGATGTGAATTTGAAAAATTTAAATTCAAAGCAAAATTTACAACACCAAGTGCAACAGGCAGGTTTCGAAAATATCCAGATTGAAGATATCAGCGAATTCGTATTTCAGGGTTTTGCAGATTATATTCAAGAACAAAAAAGTCAGATGAGCCTGAGTCATGTGGATCAATTCAAAATCAAGATGACGGCAAAATTGTGCGAAAAGTTGTATCGAGACGGGCTGATTCGTTATGTGCAGATTAGCGCGAGGAAGCCATAAAAGAGCGGCTCTAAAAACATCAAAGCCTCACTAAAAAGCGAGGCTAAGAAATGGTGCCGGCACACGGATTCGAACTGTGGACCTACTGATTACAAGTCAGTTGCTCTACCAACTGAGCTATGCCGGCGTTGTGGAATGCATTCTACAGATTTTTTGAAGTGGTGCAAGTTAAAAAAACAGCAAATCGAATGTAATTTATACGTTTGATTTATTCAGCATTCAACCGATGTTTGGCTCTAAAACCAGAGAAATAAAATTAGGCAATGTTTCGCCCACAAGATGTGGGCGAAAAAATAGGATGGATGAACGTTGAGTGCTATTTCATTCTTAAAATTTGGTCTAGATCCTGTGCGCATTCTTCAAGTGTATATGCCATCTCCAGTTGCATTTGGGGGCGGAGTTCATTGGCGAGCTTTCGCCATTCGTCAATCAGACGCTGTGCTTTTTGAATTTTATGTTTATTGATGTCTTTGGCAAGGGTTGGGGTATAGCCACCACGTTTGGCGTTCTTGATCTGCTTAACATAGTTCTGGCTGTTATTCATGTTCTCTCCGGAATAGCAGTGATATATGAAAGGTGTTTTTTAAGTTTTTCGTTGATCAAGTTAAAAGTACCGCAATCGCGTTTCAGTTCTATGATGTTTAAATTAATGAATAATTTTTTGAATAGTGCCTATATTGAGAGGATGATTAATTTTTAGCATAGGCTTAAGTAATTGTCTTTAGAATATAAAATTTGTATTTGTAAATAAACGTGTCTTTCTTGCTGCCAATAAAAAATCCATAAGTCGTGCATTAGGAAAAAAACGTGTGAATTAAATCCATCAATCAGGACTCAAATATTGTGATGTCATTGAGCCAAAAAGTTTAAAGATCAATTAGGGGAATATTTAATATTGAGAACAATAAAATTAAAAAAGGCCTAAATTTTATCAATTTAGACCTTCATTCTGCTTGGCATTGCAGTTTATTCTGGCGGTGAAAGAGGGATTCGAACCCTCGAAACGCTATAAACGTTTACACACTTTCCAGGCGTGCTCCTTCAGCCACTCGGACACTTCACCTTTTGCGCGGTGGATAATAGCGAAAAAAATATATTCTGCCAAGAGAAACAATTGAATTAGACAAAAACATCTTGAGCGGTGCTATGATTCGCAAAAATCCTGTCTAAATTGAAGACAATTATATGCAAAGTACTGCACAAAAAGCCGCATTGCCTGCCATCACCTTGGCAGCTTTGGGCGTAGTATTCGGAGACATTGGGACGAGCCCGTTATATGCGCTGCGCCAATGTTTCCTCACAGCACACTTGGCGATTAGCGAAGCGTCTGTGCTGGGTATTCTGTCCCTGATTTTCTGGTGCATCATGCTGACGATTAGTTTTAAATACGTCAGCATCATTATGCGCGCAGATAACAATGGCGAGGGCGGTATTATGTCGCTGTTGGCCTTAAATCTACGGACCACACGAATTGCCGAAAACAAAAAAATCTACCTGATTGCCCTTGGCTTTATTGGGGCATCTTTGTTCTTTGGTGATGGGATCATTACCCCCGCAATCTCCGTGTTATCCGCGATTGAAGGTTTAAGTATTGCGACGCCGATGTTTAACCAATGGCTGCAACCTTTATCGATTGGTATTTTGGCGGGGCTATTTTTAGTGCAACGCCATGGCACAGGCACGATGGGTAAATTCTTTGGTCCATTGACGCTCATGTGGTTTTTATCCATTGGCGGATTTGGATTATGGAGTATTTCGCAAACGCCATTTGTGTTGACCATGATCAGTCCGCATTGGGCTTTCAATTTTGTGGTACAGCAGCCCTATGTTGCGTTTTTGACCATGGGTGCGGTCATCTTGACGATGACAGGTGGTGAGGCAATCTATGCCGATATGGGGCATTTTGGCCGACTCCCAATCCGCTTGGCATGGTTTATTGTGGTGATGCCGTGCTTGTTGTTGAACTATGCGGGCCAAGGTGCTTTGCTACTGCGTAATCCAGAAGCTCTAGCCAATCCATTCTATATGCTGATCCCAGAATGGGCACTGTATCCAATGATTGCTTTGGCGACAGCGGCCGCGGTGATTGCCTCTCAAGCGGTGATCACAGGGGTGTTTTCTATGGTCAATCAGGCGATTCAATTGCGTTATTTGCCGCGTTTGACAGTGAAACATACCTCTGAAGTTGAACGTGGTCAGATTTATTTGCCATTTATTAACTGGGCATTGTTTATCTCGGTGCTGATCTTGATCTTGCTGTTTGAAAACAGTGCGAATTTGGCCAGTGCGTATGGCGTAGCTGTGACCATGACCATGCTCTGCGGTACGATTTTGATCTCAGTTTTGGCTTATGGTTTATGGCGTTGGCCGGTTTGGAAAGTGGCAATATTTGCCGTGCCATTTTTATTGATTGATTTGATTTTTGTTGCATCGACATCATTAAAAATTGCAGCGGGCGGTTGGGTTCCAATCCTGATTGGTGCGGTATTGTTTACGATTTTAATGACGTGGAAAGATGGTCGGGCATTGGTGCTCAATCGACTCGGTAAAGATGCTTTGCCTATTGATCTGTTTATTCGCAGTGTCAGCATGGGCAGTGAAACTAAGTTTGTGCCAGGTGATGCCGTATTCTTGACAGGAACGCCTGAGATCGTGCCTCATGCCATGTTGCATAATATCAAGCACAATAAAGTCCTGCATGAACGCAATATTATGGTTACGGTCAACACCCGAGATGTGCCATTTGTACCCGAAAATGAGCGGGTGATCACGGAAAAACTAGATGATCGATTCTATCGAATCACCATGTTTTATGGGTTTAAAGATCAGCCGAATATTCCTGCCGCTTTGGAGCATGCGTATCGTGAATTGGGCTTTGAATTTGATTTAATGCAAATCAGTTTCTTTATTTCCCGAGACCGCATTATTCATACCTTGGGTGAAGGCATGGCACCTTGGCGAGAAAAGCTGTTTATCTCTATGCAGCGAAATACCAGTCCAGTCAGCGATTTTTATCAAATTCCAACCAACCGTGTGGTTGAGTTGGGCAGTCAGATTGAAATTTAAGACTTAGATTGAACTTTTAGGCATAGATTTAAAAGTTAGACACGAAAAAGCCAGATCAATTCTGGCTTTTTTTATCTGTAATAACTCTGTACACGACAAAAATAGATAACTCATTGAAATAATGTCACAATAATTGTTTTCTAACGACGAATACTATGACACATCTCAATGAGTTATATCTTATCTTAAACAAATCTCTAAAATGGAACAA
>NZ_VPEW01000028.1:0-7371 GCF_013416965.1 Acinetobacter sp. YH1901134
TGTTCAAATGGCGATTCAGCGTTTAATTGGTTTTGGGAAAAAAGAAGAGTTTAAGGAAATTTTGGCAATTTTAAGAAAGCAGAATCCTGATAGGATAAGGGTTCTGTGAAATTTGTCGTGTACAGAGTATAATAATAATAATCGAGCATGAGTCTCATACGGATGCTCGGGTCGAAAGGGAATCCCCAGGCGAGTAACCTGTTTGCGGTGATCCATTAGCTGCAGGAGCAGAAGAGCATACATCTGGAAGCAAAGCCAGGAAAGCGGCCTATGGAGCTGTGCGGCAGCGCTCAGTAGGCAATTTTTCAAAATATTGTTAAGCCTTTTCTGAGCATGGTATTTTTCATGGTATTACCAATTAGCAGGAAAATAAGCCATTGAATATAAAAGATAAAAATGTCTTGTTTACAATAAAGTGGGAGTAGTAATTTCGTTACTTTGTTTAGAATTTCTTCAGAAATATTTCTTAATAAATCGTGTTTTTCAACAAGCGTAAAATTACTTTCTAAAATCTCTTGTTGTTTAGCTCGAGTTTGGGTATAAGCCCCATAATAAAATTGACGAGGATCTTTAAGCACGTACCAATCTTTCATTTGGATTACAGTACGGCCCTTATCGTAAAGATCAAATTCAGGCTGCCATAAAGGTTTGTAATGAAAATTAATTTCTTCCTGAATATCGTAGGTCGCTTCTTGATAACGTGAAGCTGGTTTATCACCAAATCTTTTTTCAATATAAGCATAAGTATTTCTTAAAGGCTTAACTGAAGATGTTTTAATATCAATTTGCATATAAATCTTCCTGATTTTTTAATAAAGACTAGAGTTTTTATTCTCTAATACCGGCCTGTCCAAATCGCCACTTCATGCGGTCATATTCAATCTTTGCAAAATCATCCGTACTTAGGTGCTGTACTTGATGGTGTGCGCAGAATTCTTCAAAAGCCTTGACTGGCATAATCATTTCTACAGCTAACTCTGGATGGGGTCGTTTGCGGGAGGGGGCGGAATCCTACGCTAAGGCTTTGGCCAGCGATATTCTCCGGTGAGATTGATGTGTTCCCATCCGAGCGGCGAAACATGGGCCAAGAGATCGGGCGATAGCAGCTTTCCATCGCGTTTCTGGTTTGCAACGACCTCGCCGAGCTTCATGGTGTTCCAGAAGATGATGATGGCGGCGAGCAGATTCATGCCGGCGATGCGGTAATGCTGGCCTTCGGCGGAACGGTCGCGGATTTCACCGCGGCGGTGGAAGCTGATTGCCCGCTTCAGCGCATGATGAGCTTCGCCTTTGTTGAGCCCGATCTGGGCACGCCGTTGGAGTTCGGCATCCAGAATCCAGTCGATCATGAACAGGGTGCGCTCGACGCGACCGACTTCCCGCAGGGCTGTCGCGAGCTCGTTCTGCCGCGGATAGGAGGCGAGTTTCCGCAGAATCTGGCTTGGCGCGACGGTCCCGGCAGCAATGGTGGCGGCGATGCGCAGGATGTCGGGCCAATTGCGCTCGATCATGGCTTGGTTGACCTTTCCGCCGATCAACGCTCGCAGGTGCGCCGGGGCGGCCGACGGATTGAACGCGTAGAGCCGTTTGGATGGCAGGTCGCGGATGCGCGGAGCGAACCGGTAGCCGAGAATGGCACATGCGGCAAAGACGTGATCGGTGAAGCCGCCCGTGTCGGTGAACTGCTCGCGGATATGGCGTCCAGCATCGTTCATCAGCAGGCCATCGAGGATGTAAGGCGCTTCGCTTGCCGTTGCAGGAATCACCTGGGTTGCGAACGGCGCATATTGGTCGGAGACGTGGCTATAGGCTTTCAGGCCCGGGGTATTGCCATATTTCGCGTTGACCAGGTTCATGGCCTCACCTTGCTCTGTAGCGACGAAGAACTGTCCGTCGCTCGAAGCCGACGTGCCCATGCCCCAGAACCGGGCCATGGGTAACGCTGCCTGTGCCTCGACCACCATGGCCAGCGCCCGGTCATAGGCTTCGCCCTCGACATGCCACCGTCCAATGCGGATCAATTCCCAGAAGGTGTGGGTGTTTGTCGCATCCGCCATTTTGCGCAAGCCGAGGTTGATCCCTTCCGCCAAGATAACGTTCATTAGCCCGATCCGGTCAGCGCAGGGTGCTCCTGTGCGCAGATGGGTGAACGCTTCGGTGAAGCCGGTCGCCGCATCCACCTCCAGCAGGAGATCGGTGATGCGCGTGGGCGGGATCTGCTTGTAGAGATCGAGCACCAGATCTTCGGCGCCTGTCGGCGCGGCGGCTTCGAGTTTCTCGATATGCAGAACGCCGTTTTCAATCGACCCGCCCGGGATCGTGCCTGCGCGAGCGGCACGGCCAAGCTCGCGCAACCGCATGTCGAGGCGAGCTTGCCGGTCTGCCAGCCATTCCTCCGGCCGCAATGGCACAGCGAGACGACCGCCTTCCGCGATGGATTGTGCCGGAACGAGTGCGTGTTTCAGATCGCCATAGCGCCGGGACCTAGTAAGCCAGACATCTCCGGAGCGGAACGCATCGCGCAGATGGAACAGCACCGCGATCTCCCATAGGCGAGCGTCGCCAGCCCTCTGGGCCCGAAGGTGGCGATGCCATTTCGAGCTGGGCCGCAAGAAGCTGGTCATCGCGGCATCGTTCAAACCGGTACGAAGGGCCGTCACCGCTTCCAGAAGCGGCAGTGCAACGGGCGCAGCTCGCAGATCGAGCAGGCGCAACATGCGTGGAGCGTATCGGCGGAAGCGGTGATAACCGTCGAGCACATGATTGAGCGGATCGTCGGCCATGGTGGCGGTCAGCCTGGTTGCCATTGCAACAAGGGTTTTTAAGCCGTCCCACCCTGACCCACTCGCGATGACATCGCCCAGCGGCTGGCCATCATCCTGTGCATCGACCAGGGCGCCCCCGATCTCGGCGAAGGATTTCAGGGTGTCACGCACCACCCCCGCTTCGTCTGCGACCTTTGCATGGCAAATACGCTCCGAAGCACGGTAGAGACGGCCGACGATCCGGTCGTGGGTTTCGACCACTGCGTCGGCCAACATCGCCTGCCATTCCGAGACGCAAACAGCCAAGATCGCAAGCCGCCTGTCCTCCGGGAGATCGCGCATGCCGTCGGCATAATACCGTTCACCCTGCCTGCGCAGACGAGTCACCCGATGGGCAGGAACGCCGGCAAGCAGATCCTCGGGGAGATCGATGCGTTGCAGATATTCGAGCCGGTCGAGCAGCCGGTTGGCCGACGAAGAGTTCGAGCCAGGCTCGAACTGGCGCAGCCACACAAAACGGGTCACCCGATCATCAGCCGTCTCCTCGAGCAATGCCAGCAACTGTTCTCGGATCGACATAGGCAGCCGACTGGCGATCCTCGTCTCGATGCGTCGCTCGGCATCGACGAGAGCCGCGGCACAAAGCCGCTCGATCGTGGATGTCGCGGGAAGGACAGTGCGGGTGCGTCGGCACTCGGCTACGAAGCGACGGGCGATATCCTCGTTCGACACCGCCATCTCGGCTTCTCGGAACAACCATTCCTTCAGCTCGCTCGCACCACGTCCGGAGAAGGTGCGGAAGCCGTAGAGCCCCCGTAACTCGGCAAGATGCTCGTGCCGTGTTTCCTCGCGGGCAGCATAGTCTACGAGATCGTCGGCACCCAGGCCAAGCTGCGCTCCGATAAATTCGATGACCTCTGCAGGGATCAGTTCGCCTGGAGCCAGCACCCGGCCGGGATAGCGCAGGACACACAATTGCAGGGCGAAGCCGAACCTGTTGTGAGCGCGCCGACGCAGCCTGATATGCCCAAGGTCTTCATCACTCAGCGTATAGTGCTTGAGCAAATCCGTCTGTGAAGTCGGCAAGCGCAACAGCGCGTCTTTCTGCCGATCGGTTAGAGTGACGCGACGCGGCATACATGTTCCTTTTTCAAAATCTGATAGCGTTCAAGACGCTTTGTTTATGAAGCTGGTTGAGATACATTTCCAGAGGTCAATGCAATCGTGGCCGAAGCGCCGCCTCAAACCAACGTTTGTGATACATGCTGATCGGATATGCCCGCGTCTCCAAAGCCGATGGCTCGCAGTCTCTCGACCTGCAGCACGACGCCTTGCGCGCCGCAGGTGTCGAACGTGTTAATGGCCATTGACATCGAACGGGACAATATCTATGATGATCTTGCTTCCGGCGGTCGTGATGATCGCCCTGGCTTGACTGCCTGCCTCAAGTCATTGCGTGACGGCGATGTGCTGGTGGTCTGGAAGCTCGATCGCCTCGGACGATCGCTTGCCCATCTGGTCAACACGGTGAAGGAGCTGTCAGACCGCAAGATCGGCCTGCGGGTTCTGACTGGAAAGGGCGCTCAGATCGACACCACGACTGCGTCCGGTCGCATGGTGTTCGGAATCTTCGCCACCTTGGCCGAGTTCGAGCGGGATCTGATCCGAGAGCGCACCATGGCGGGTCTCGCCTCCGCGAGAGCGCGCGGTCGCAAGGGCGGACGAAAATTCGCGCTCACCAAAGCTCAGGTGCGTCTCGCGCAAGCCGCCATGGCCCAGCGCGATACTTCAGTTTCCGATCTCTGCAAGGAACTCGGCATCGAGCGCGTCACTCTCTACCGATATGTCGGTCCCAAAGGCGAGCTCAGAGACCATGGAAAGCATGTTCTCGGACTTACGTAGCAACTCGTTTCTTTTCGCAGGTTGAGCCACCTCCGCGCTTCATCAGAAAACTGAAGGAACCTCCATTGAATCGAACTAATATTTTTTTTGGTGAATCGCATTCTGACTGGTTGCCTGTCAGAGGCGGAGAATCTGGTGATTTTGTTTTTCGACGTGGTGACGGGCATGCCTTCGCGAAAATCGCACCTGCTTCCCGCCGCGGTGAGCTCGCTGGAGAGCGTGACCGCCTCATTTGGCTCAAAGGTCGAGGTGTGGCTTGCCCCGAGGTGATCAACTGGCAGGAGGAACAGGAGGGTGCATGCTTGGTGATAACGGCAATTCCGGGAGTACCGGCGGCTGATCTGTCTGGAGCGGATTTGCTCAAAGCGTGGCCGTCAATGGGGCAGCAACTTGGCGCTGTTCACAGCCTATCGGTTGATCAATGTCCGTTTGAGCGCAGGCTGTCGCGAATGTTCGGACGCGCCGTTGATGTGGTGTCCCGCAATGCCGTCAATCCCGACTTCTTACCGGACGAGGACAAGAGTACGCCGCAGCTCGATCTTTTGGCTCGTGTCGAACGAGAGCTACCGGTGCGGCTCGACCAAGAGCGCACCGATATGGTTGTTTGCCATGGTGATCCCTGCATGCCGAACTTCATGGTGGACCCTAAAACTCTTCAATGCACGGGTCTGATCGACCTTGGGCGGCTCGGAACAGCAGATCGCTATGCCGATTTGGCACTCATGATTGCTAACGCCGAAGAGAACTGGGCAGCGCCAGATGAAGCAGAGCGCGCCTTCGCTGTCCTATTCAATGTATTGGGGATCGAAGCCCCCGACCGCGAACGCCTTGCCTTCTATCTGCGATTGGACCCTCTGACTTGGGGTTGATGTTCATGCCGCCTGTTTTTCCTGCTCATTGGCACGTTTCGCAACCTGTTCTCATTGCGGACACCTTTTCCAGCCTCGTTTGGAAAGTTTCATTGCCAGACGGGACTCCTGCAATCGTCAAGGGATTGAAACCTATAGAAGACATTGCTGATGAACTGCGCGGGGCCGACTATCTGGTATGGCGCAATGGGAGGGGAGCAGTCCGGTTGCTCGGTCGTGAGAACAATCTGATGTTGCTCGAATATGCCGGGGAGCGAATGCTCTCTCACATCGTTGCCGAGCACGGCGACTACCAGGCGACCGAAATTGCAGCGGAACTAATGGCGAAGCTGTATGCCGCATCTGAGGAACCCCTGCCTTCTGCCCTTCTCCCGATCCGGGATCGCTTTGCAGCTTTGTTTCAGCGGGCGCGCGATGATCAAAACGCAGGTTGTCAAACTGACTACGTCCACGCGGCGATTATAGCCGATCAAATGATGAGCAATGCCTCGGAACTGCGTGGGCTACATGGCGATCTGCATCATGAAAACATCATGTTCTCCAGTCGCGGCTGGCTGGTGATAGATCCCGTCGGTCTGGTCGGTGAAGTGGGCTTTGGCGCCGCCAATATGTTCTACGATCCGGCTGACAGAGACGACCTTTGTCTCGATCCTAGACGCATTGCACAGATGGCGGACGCATTCTCTCGTGCGCTGGACGTCGATCCGCGTCGCCTGCTCGACCAGGCGTACGCTTATGGGTGCCTTTCCGCAGCTTGGAACGCGGATGGAGAAGAGGAGCAACGCGATCTAGCTATCGCGGCCGCGATCAAGCAGGTGCGACAGACGTCATACTAGATATCAAGCGACTTCTCCTATCCCCTGGGAACACATCAATCTTACCGGAGAATATCGTTGGCCAAAGCCTTAGCGTAGGATTTCGCCCTCTCCCGCAAACGACCCCTGGATCACCTATCGAAAATTCAAATTCGATATATTTGTCACGCTGAGTCCCTGTAACATGAATAAAGCAAGGAGGCTGTTCTACATTGAGTTGCTGCATACCAAAATCCTCATATTCTCCATAAGATTATTGCAACTTGCATGCCAATTTTATTTATTATTATTTTTCAAATATTTATGATTTTCTCTTTTTTATTTCATACAATGTTCTTTATCAAATTCTTAAGTCACAATGTATGACTTAAGAAAATTCTCAAGTGTTTTATATTTTCTCAGTTGTATAAGCACTTATAGATGATCAAAAAAAAAAGAAGCCAAAGCTTCTTTTTTTGATTTTCCAACTCGCATTGATAGCCCCTATAATTCAATCAACTGAACCGTACCGGGTTTGTCGGAGAGTTTTTTATTTAAGTTAGGCCACCTGACCTAACGGGTTAATCTTATCATAGTACATTGCTTCAAAATCAAAAGGTGATACATAACCTAGTGCACTATGTACACGCTCTTTATTGAACCAATCTACCCAATTTAGTGTCGCAAGTTGTACATCCGCTAAACCTTGCCAATCTGCTTTTAGATATTCAATCACCTCTGTTTTGTATAAGCCATTCACCGTTTCAGCCAAAGCATTATCGTATGAATCACCAGTCGTACCGACTGATGCTCGTAAATTTGCTGCTTCTAAACGATTGGTATAGCGAATGGAAAGATATTGCACACCTCTGTCGGAATGATGAATCACATTCTTTGGCATGCCTCGATCATGCAATGCTTGCTCCAATGCATCGAGCACCATATCTGTATTCATCCGTGTCGATACTTTCCATCCAACAATTGCTCGTGAGAACACATCAATAATAAATGCAGTATAAACCCAGCCTGAATTTGTTTGAA
>NZ_VPEW01000029.1:0-6838 GCF_013416965.1 Acinetobacter sp. YH1901134
TTGTTCCACTTTAGATATTTGTTTAAGATGAGATGTAACTCATTGAAATGTGTCATCATATTCGTCGTCAGAAAACAAGTATTATGCCATTATTTCAATGAGTTATCTTTTTTTGTCGTGTACAAAGATAAATCATAAACTTACAAAAATTATATTTTGCATTCATTTTGAAACTTGTCCATAATATTTGAAAAGGGTATGGAGTGAAGAAAATGCGTGGCAATCCAGAAGTCGTAGACTACTTAAATATGCTGATCGGTGGCGAACTGGCTGCTCGTGATCAATACTTAATTCATTCCCGTATGTATGAAGATTGGGGCTTAAGTAAAATCTTTGAACGTATCGATCATGAAAGCCAAGAAGAAGGCTCACATGCAGATGCATTGATTCGTCGCGTATTGTTCCTTGAAGGAACGCCGAATATGAATCGTGATGATATTGAAGTCGGTACAGACGTTGTGACTTGTTTAAAAGCGGATTTGGCGCTTGAATATCATGTTCGTGAGAAACTTGCTCAAGGCGTAAAATTGTGTGAAGAAAAGGGTGACTATGTGACCCGTGATATGCTCCGTCAGCAAATGTCAGATACTGAAGAAGATCATACCTACTGGCTTGAAAAGCAAATGCGTTTGATCGAACTCATTGGTCTTCCAAACTATATTCAGTCTCAAATGTAATTTAAAAAATATCAAAATAAACCCAGCTTCTGCTGGGTTTTTTATTGGACCATGAAAACTATTGTTGTAGTTTTTTGATATCTGCCAAAACTTGCGCCGCATGTGTCTGTGTATTCACACTACTGTAGTGATACACAATAATGCCTTTCGGATCAATCAGAAAGGTTTCACGTTTGGCAACTTTCAAAATCCCTAAGTTTCGTACAATACCTAACTGTGTCGCCAGTTTATGTTGTTGATCGGCAAGAATTGGAAAGGGAAGTCCGAGTGATTTAGAGAATTTTTGATGTGATGCAACATCATCTAAGCTTGCGCCCAAAACAACAGCATTACTTTTTAAAAATTGTGGATATAGGGTTTTAAATTGATTGGCTTCTTCTGTACAACCGGGTGAGTTGTCTTTGGGGTAAAAGTACAGAACAAGCCATTTCCCTTGATATTGCTTCAGTTCGTGCCATTTTCCATTTTGATCTTGCAATTTAAAGTTGGGTGCGGGTGTGCCTACCCATTGTTTTTGTTTGTTTTGATTGGTGCTGAGTATTGATGTTTCAGCAACTGTGATTTGGGTAGTTGCTATTAAAGCACATGTCATGAAACAGATTTTTAGCAATGAAGAAACTTTCATAGAGCATCAGTTTATATTGTTCTTTATCTGATCTTAGCAAATTTTAAAGCGCTGTAGGCTAGCTGATTTTATATTTATTGAAGTAGATTTCGAATGTCTTTTGGCAAATCGGTTGATGTGCTGAAATGCCACTATCAAACGTGCTCTGAACTTTTATACTATTTGGAATCGTTTAATTTTAGAGTTTGCATTGAAACAACAGATTTTACTTATTACTGGATGGGGCGGAGGTCGTAAATTACTTGCTCCTTTACAGCAGGCATTGATCACCCAAGGTTATCAGGTCGAATTATGGAATATTTTTGATGCCTTAAATCTAGCAGTGCTGGAACAGAAAGTTGAATTGGCGCAGCAATTTGATGTGATTATTGGCTGGTCTCTTGGTGGTCAATTGGCGACGATTTTGGTAGATGAAATTCAAAAAAAATATCAACAACAAAAAGTGCTGATCACACTTGGCTCAAATCCAAGTTTTGTGGCTCATGAACAGTGGCCTGCTGCGATGGATCAAACCAGTTTTCAAAGCTTCAAACAATCTTTCGAGCAGGATGCAATTTCGACCCTAAAAAAGTTTGGTTATATGGTTTGTCAGGGCACTGATAGCAGCAAGCAAGATTTCATCACCTTGCAAAGTTTGATTCAAGCGCAAAATTTAGATGTGCTTCGAGCAGGATTGAACTGTTTGGAGAAGCTTAATAATGTCAGTATCTTGAAAAATTACACTGGTCATCAATACCATTTGTTTGCTAAGCAAGATTTTTTAGTTAGTTACAAAGTTGAACGCTTACTGCGTAATTTAGCTGTAAAGTTTTTGGAGAGTGAATTGGTTTCTGGCTCACATGGCTTTCCATTGTTTCAATCTGAAGTCATAAGTTGCAAAATCTGCCAATATTTAAAGAAAATAGAACAAATCTCTGAATAGCTGGGCTTTATGGCAATTTATTTTTCCTTGCCGTGGGTTTAACATCTTGCCACATTGATGTTTAAGCCTGATACATGGAGTGAGGGATGGCCAATTTAACCGATCTACAATTTGATCAGCAGCATATTTGGCATCCCTATACATCGATGACTCAGCCCCTTCCAACGTTTAAAGTGAAACGTGCGCAAGGGGTAATGATTGAGCTTGAAGATGGTCGTCAATTGATTGACGGTATGTCTTCATGGTGGTGTGCAATTCATGGTTATAACCATCCCGAGCTAAATCAGGCAGTGACCGATCAACTGCAACAGATGTCACATATCATGTTCGGTGGATTGACACATGATCCCGCGATTCAACTGGCTAAATTACTGTTAAAAATCACACCGCCCAGTTTAGATAAAATCTTCTTTGCCGATTCAGGTTCGGTTGCTGTCGAAGTAGCCTTGAAAATGGCAGTGCAGTATTGGGCGTCTTTGCATCAACCGAATAAAACCAATTTTATCACACCACGTTCTGGCTATCATGGCGACACTTGGAATGCGATGTCTGTGTGTGATCCAGTGACAGGGATGCATCAAATTTTTGGCCCAAGTTTGCCAAATCGAATTTTTGTTCCTGCGCCGCAAGTTGGCTTTGACCAAGCGTGGAATCCTGCGGATATTGCTGAACTAGAAAAGACTGTCTCTGAACAGCATGAAAATGTTGCGGGATTGATTCTAGAGCCGATTGTGCAAGGTGCAGGAGGCATGCGTTTCTACCATCCTGAATATTTACGTCAAGCTAAATTACTCTGCGAAAAATACAATATCTTGCTGATCTTCGATGAGATCGCGACAGGTTTCGGGCGTACAGGAAAACTCTTTGCTTGGGAATGGGCCGCAGTTGAGCCAGATATTATGTGCATTGGTAAAGGACTGACAGGCGGTTATATGACCTTGTCTGCAACTCTAACCACGCAGAAAGTTGCGAATACGATCAGCCAAGGCGAAGCTGGTGTGTTTATGCATGGCCCAACCTTTATGGCAAATCCGTTGGCATGTGCTGTGGCTGTAAAAAGTACCGAACTGCTACTTTCTCAAGATTGGCAAGCCAATATTCGACGTATCGAAGCTCAATTGAAGTTTCATTTACTAGCACTTTCATCGCTTGAACATGTCAAAGATGTACGAATACTTGGTGCAATTGGTGTGGTGGAATTGACCTTTAATGTCGATATGAAAACGCTACAACAGGAGTTTGTTCGTCGTGGTATTTGGATTCGTCCATTTGGGAAACTGGTTTATGTGATGCCACCCTATATTATTTCTGAGTATGAATTAAAAATTTTGCTAGAACAAATGGTTGAGGTGGTGAAAAACATGGTGCAGTCGGTATGAATCTGCTTAGCCATTTTTCAGATCAACTTGATCAACTGAAACAGCAAGGCAACTTACGTCAGTTCACTTCGAATCATCAGCATGATCGTTACATTAGTATTCACGATCATACCATGTTGAATTTAGCGTCAAATGACTATTTAGGTTTGGCTTCAAACCTACATCTACGTGAACAATTCTTTGATGAAACCCCGAACGCACAGCGTTGGATGAGTTCATCCTCATCGCGTTTATTGACAGGAAACTTTTCTGAATATGAACAACTTGAATCAACATTAAGTGATGCCTTTCATGGTCGATCTGCACTGTTATTTAACAGCGGCTATCACATGAATATCGGGATTTTACCTGCACTGGCAGACAGTAAAACCTTGATATTGGCGGATAAGTTAATTCATGCCAGTTTGATTGATGGCATCCGATTATCGAGTGCGAAATATGTACGTTATCGCCATAATGATTTGGCGCATCTTTCTCAGCTTTTATGCAAATATCATGAAGATGAGGCTTTTGAGCGGATCATTGTGGTGACTGAATCGATTTTCAGTATGGATGGTGATGAAACCGATTTGGCTGAACTGGTAAGGATCAAAAAACAATTTCCCAAAGTGATGTTGTATGTCGATGAGGCACATGCAATCGGTGTGCGCGGTGAGCGTGGTTTAGGCTGTGCTGAACAATATCAAGTGATTGATGATATTGATCTTTTAGTCGGGACATTTGGTAAAGCACTGGCTTCAATAGGGGGGTATCTCATCTGTCATGCGATTATTCGTGACTATTTGATTAACTCGATGCGACCGTTGATTTTTAGTACTGCACAGCCCCCGATCTGTATGGCTTGGACAGATTTTATTTTCAAGAACGTTTTAAATTTAAAAGAAGAGCGTCACCATTTACAACAAATCAGTCAAAGTTTGCAGCAAGCTGTGCAAGCTAAAGGTTTTGATTGTCCATCTACATCACATATTGTGCCCGTCATTATTGGCGAGTCGAATAAAACAGTTGCCAAGGCTCAAGCTTTGCAAGCGGCAGGTTTTTATATCATGCCTGTACGTCCACCCACTGTGCCGCAGCATAGTTCGCGCTTACGCATTTCACTCACTGCTCAGATTACACAAACAGATCTTGATCAGTTGACTCAATTGTTGTGAGTGACTTGTGAATAATTTTGAGATTGATAAATCCCAAGTGGCGTTACGCTTTGCTCAGGCAGGGCACAGCTATGCTGAACATGCCGTTGTACAAAAAGAGATTGCTCAACATTTATTTGAGTTGATGCAGCAGTATTGTTCAAAGTTGCAAAATCATCCTATAGAAACGGTTTTTGAAATTGGATGTGGCTCGGGGAATTTAAGCCATTTAATGCTGGAAAATATGCAAATCAATCGTTTGGTTTTAAATGATCTATATGCAGAAATTCAACAGCATTTTCAGTCAAGTCCGCAGATTCAGTACAGACTTGGAGATATCGAACAACTTGAATTTCCACAGCATATCGACTTGATCGCATCTAGTTCGGCTTTGCAATGGGTAGGGAACTTAGCGGGCATTGTTGAGAAAGCCTTTCAAAGTTTAAATCCAGAGGCATATTTTTGTTTTTCGACCTTTGGGCAGCAGAATTTACAGGAAATAAAAGCTTTGACTGGGCAGGGTTTGGACTACCTCGATGTTGATATGCTTCAAATCATATTAAGTCAAAATGGTTTTGAAATTCTGCATCTTTCAGAGCAGACAGCGGCATTATATTTTGATCATCCAAAGCAGGTTTTGCAGCATTTAAAAGCGACAGGTGTGACTGCGACAACCTCACATTTTCGTTGGACGAAAAAATCGCTCTTTGATTTTTATTCAGCATATCAACAGTTTTCTTTGCGTGATGAATCAGGGCAGATGCGTTATGCACTGACCTATCATCCGATTTTTTGTATTGCACGGAGAATGCCATGACAGGGCAAGTTTATTTCATTAGTGGGATCGATACAGGCATCGGGAAAACATATACCACGGGCTATTTGGCTAAAATATGGAATGAACAAGGGGCGCGAACGATCACGCAAAAGTTGATCCAAACAGGCAATGTCGATATTTCTGAGGATATAGAACAACATCGTCAAATTATGGGTACAGGGTTGTTGGTCGAAGATGAAACCAAACTCACGATGCCTGAAATATTTAGTTATCCTGCATCGCCACATCTCGCCACCAAAATCGATGGACGTGACATTGATTTTGCTAAAATCGAATACGCGACAAAACGTTTAACTGAAAAATATGACAATGTTTTACTCGAAGGTGCGGGTGGGTTGATGGTGCCATTAACCACGGATCTTTTAACCATCGACTATGTTGTAGAGAAACAATATCCCGTTATTTTGGTGACATCAGGTCGTTTGGGCAGCATTAACCATACGATTTTAAGTTTGGAAGCACTAAAAAGTCGTGGCTTGGCACTTTATGCACTGGCTTATAATTTAAATGATGAATCGCAAGATGCATTGATTTCTAAAGATACTGCTGAATATTTAAAAGCATATTTAGCCAAACTCTTTCCAGAGGCGTTATGGATTGATGTTCCTGTATTGGCATAATGGGCTAACTCTTTATATTGACAATAATTGGGCGTATTTATGACGGATCATGCGTTTATAGAACTTGCGATTCAACTTGCGAAAGAAAATATTGAGCAAGGTGGCCGACCATTTGGTGCTGTGATCGTTAAGCATGGTGCTGTGGTGAGTACAGGGGTGAATGAAATATTAATCTCGGGCGATCCGACATCTCATGCCGAGTTAAATGCATTAAGACAAGCCGCCCAAAATTTAAATACGACGTCTTTGAAGGACTGTATCGTTTATGCGAGCGGACAACCATGTCCAATGTGTTTGGCGGCTCTGCGAATGGCTGGAGTTGAAAAAATTGTATATGCTTATTCAAATGCTGATGCAGAAGCCTATGGTTTATCTACAGCAGAGATTGCCGAAAAATTAAGACTTGAACCACATGAACAGCAAGGGTTGAGTTTTAGTCAGTTAAAGCCAAACTGTGATCATGAGCTATATGATTTTTGGAAGCAGAAAAATACTTAATAAATACTATGTGTTTATTCTCTGTACACGACAAATTTCACAGAACCCTTATCCTATCAGGATTCTGCTTTCTTAAAATTGCCAAAATTTCCTTAAACTCTTCTTTTTTCCCAAAACCAATTAAACGCTGAATCGCCATTTGAACA
>NZ_VPEW01000030.1:0-6820 GCF_013416965.1 Acinetobacter sp. YH1901134
AGTAACTTGGCTGCTGCTTTAGGAGTTAAAGCAGGTTCTCGTGCATAGTCAAAAGACAAAGGAATCGCTTTAGTTTTAACGATTTGATTCAAGAACAGTTTGAATGCTTGAGGCATAGTCAAACCATAGTCTTCCAAAATTGGGGTGACTTGTTCTTTTAACTCTGCTTCTAAGCGCATATTGAAATTGACTGCGGACATGATTCCCTCACTCAAAAACCATTAAAGTAAAGATAATATAAGTCATATTCTTTACTTTTTCATTACTTTTGATGTAATAAATGGTTTCTGACAACTGAATTTCGTATAACAGCCATTATGTTAAATAACTTTTAGAAGCTTTAGTACAAGCTTGACAGATTGTCTTATCATTATAAAATAACCTTATTCAAATCATCCTCCCAAGAGTAACGCCAATGAAGTAAGTCATTTTCTCATCATTATTTTTAAACTTTTGATGTGCAAAATAGATTCTACTTGTGGCTATATATTCTTGGTCTCTACTTTATATCCTAAATAATATATTGTTTTTTATAAGTTAATCTTCACTATTTTGCATATCCTCTACATGAGGAATTTTTTATGCAACATGCATGTATTGCTTCAAACTTAAATTTAGAATTTTCTACACAGAAAATGTTTGATCAGCTAAACATTACGCTTTTATCAGGACAGGTTTCTGCATTAATTGGACGTAATGGTTTAGGTAAATCCCTATTGTTCAGAATATTAGATCAAAGCCAAGCTTTAGATATTCATTATAGTGGTCAAGTTTCATGGAATATCCAACATGATTATTTGGCACAATTAGAACGCCTTAATGCTGAAAATATTGCACAAGCATTAGAGGTAGATCATTTACATCATGCTTTTCGGCGTATAGAGAACAATACAGCTAGTTTTGATGATTATGAGTTAGTTGAAAATACCTGGGATTTACCACAAAAATGGCAAAATATACTTGAAAATGCTGACTTACCTACGGATTTGAACTTTCCAACAGAAAAACTGAGTGAAGGACAAAAAACAAAGCTGGCTTTATGTCGTTTGTTTTTAAAAAAGGATCACTATCTACTTTTAGATGAACCAAGCAACCATTTAGACTCAACATCTAGACAATGGTTAATTGAGAGTATTTTGGCACACCCTAGTGGTGTATGCCTGATTAGTCATGATCGCCAATTACTCAATCAAGTCCAACATATTTATGCTTTAACTGAATTAGGCTTACAACACTACAAAGGTAATTATGAGCATTACATTCAACAGCATCAGCTACACATGGATGCATTAACTCAGTCTATTAATAATGAGAAAAAAGAATTAAAGCAGTTAAAACAACGGCAACATGATAGCTTAATGAAAGCGAATAAACGTCAATCTAAAGGCAATGAACTTCGTGATTCTAATTCTCAAGCAAAGATTTTTCTAGATTTCAAAAAGGAAAATGCTGGACAAAGCTTAGGTAAGCTACGTGCCCAACAAACTCGACAAACTGATGATTTGAAAAATAGTCTGATTAATAGGCAGACCATTGTAGAAAAAATCAAAGCTCAGAAGTTTGAATTCCACTTACAGAGTACGAAGCAAGGAGAGATTTTAAGAATTCATGATTTAAAGCTACCCCATACAGCAACAAATAAAATTAATTTTGCATTGAAAGCTGGCGAAAAAATCCATCTTAAAGGTGCTAATGGAATTGGTAAATCAACCTTATTGAAATTGATTTCTACCCATCAACGTGATGATATTTTCTTTAGTGGAACATGTTTGTATTTAGATCAAAACTTTAGTTTATTAAATAATGATTTATCCGTAATCGAAAACCTTGCACTTTATAACTCCAATCTTACTGAAGTTGAGTGGAGAAATTTGTTAGGTCAGTTACGTATTCGTCGTGAAAAAGCTTTATTAAAACTATCAGAACTGAGTGGTGGTGAAAAATTGAAAGTCGCATTATTAGCAATGAGTCACTATCCTGATGGTATTGATTTATTATTGCTTGATGAACCAGAAAATCATTTAGATATTGAGTCTAGAGAGCTTCTATCGCAGGCTATTAGCCAATATCAGGGCGCTGTAATTTTAGTTTCACATGATCATTTTTTTGTTGAACAGTGTGAAATATCTGAAGAGTATTTAATTGAGTAAAATGACATTTTCAAATATATAGATTTATTAGTTCTACTAAAATTAACATAATACACCTTATACGAAATGCTTTATAATTATCCTTATAATTCAACGCTGTAGTTTCTAGTTGATAGCCCGAACATCACTGTTCGGGCTTTTTTAATGATTTGTCACGTTCCACGCCTACTATTTAATCAATGTTTCACAACTTTGATTAGCTCAATTAAATAATTAAAACCTAGATAATAAGAACCGAGCGAGTGTCTACGAGCGATTGAGCATCATCAAAATTTCGCCCTCGCCTTTTCTCTGATTACAAGCTCCCTTTCGATTTTAAACGGTAGGTACAGAGCATCCCGAATGGGTGCGAACTTTGGAGCTTTTGCTTTTCAAAAAGTATGAGCGAAGCGAATACATTACCAATATTTTTGCTTTTAGATTTCACAAATAGGATTACCCAAAAACTGCCCCACGAAGCGAGGAACGAGCTTCAATAGAGTACGAGCTTTAGCGAGTACCTAGGGCAGTTTGCACTCCCCTCTCGAAAGGCTTTTAATTATTTTTAAAGCTTTTAAATGCTTTTAGATAAGCTGAAAACATTGATATTAGAGGACTACAGCTTATATAAGCACACAAATTCTCTTGTATAAGCACACAAATTCTCTTGTATAAGCACACAAATTCTCTTGTATAAGCACACAAATTCTCTTGATTTACACACATAAAATATATAGTGTGTAAATACACATTAATAATAACGTGTATTTAATATGAAGAATGGTTTAGTTGTGAAAGATAATGCATTAATAAACGCCAGTTATAATTTAGAACTAACGGAACAGCGTTTAGTCATGCTTGCAATCATTAATGCAAGGGAATTAGGGCGGGGTATTACGGCAGATAGCAAACTAGAAATACATGCTAGTGACTATGCAAAACTATTTAATGTATCACCTGATGCATCCTACAAAGCCCTGAAAGATGCCGTAAATAATCTATTTAACAGGCAGTTTAGCTATACAGCCGAATATAAAAAAACAGGGAAGGTAGGTATCGTTCGCTCTCGCTGGGTAAGCCGTATTTTTTATGTAGATGATTTGGCATTACTAGAAATTACTTTCGCACCTGATGTAGTTCCTTTAATCACTAGATTAGAAGAACACTTTACAAAATATGAAGCCAAACAAGTTGCACACCTAACCAGTAAGTATGCTACTAGACTTTATGAGTTATTAATCGCTTGGCGTGAAGTTGGTAAAACACCTGTTTTTGAACTACAACAATTACGTAAAAATTTAGGTGTTGAAGATGATGAATATCAACGTATGCACCATTTTAAAAGCCGTGTATTAGAAACTGCCATTACTCAAATCAATGAACATACAGACATAAAAGCCACTTATGAGCAACACAAGAAAGGGCGTACAATTACTGGGTTTTCATTCAAGTTTAAGCAGAAACAACAACCGAAAAAATTAGATTCTAAGCGTGACCCAAACACACCTGACTTTTTTATCAAAATGACCGATGCACAACGCCATTTATTTGCAAAAAAAATGTCAGAAATGCCTGAAATGGGGAAATATTCACAAGGTACAGAAAGCTACCAACAATTTGCTATTCGTATCGCTGATATGCTTTTAGAGCCTGAAAAATTCAGAGAGCTTTATCCAATTTTAGAAAAATCAGGATTTCAGCCATGATTAAATTAAATAACCTATCAACCGATCTAAAGCATGTGACCGTTGAATACCTCGACATCGTAAATTATGAAATTGCGAGGGAAAATATATGCGGTTATATCTTCCTATTATCCCGACTATCCAAAGATGCCGAACCCACCGAAAAAATGCAGATGGAAAGCAAAATACAGAACTTAATTTACTATCGGGATAATTTACAAATCGAGGACAAGGACAATATTCAAAAGGTTTTAAATACGCTCATTCCAGAGTATCAAGCCGAACAAAACAACCAAACAGCTAAGAAAAATTAGGCTTCAATATCGGGCAAATCAAAAAGCTGTCGATCTCTATTTTCTGTTAAATATTCGTTGAGTTCAGCGAGTATTTTTTCTTTATTGGCTTCATTTGCCTGCATTTTCTTAATCAAGTAAGAACCGAGCAAAATTTTACGCCTAGTATCATCCTTGCGCTCCTGTTCTTTCTTTTTGGTACGTTCTCTTGCTTCAATAGCCTGTTTCTGTGCTTTTAACTGTTTCAGCTTCTCTAACTGGGCTTCAATTTTCTTTTCGATATTTTCAGCAGATTTAGTCATAACGGTTAATTTCGGAATATAGAAAACCACTCAAGCATAAGACCCTATGAATTGAAATTCAAGCGGGTAATATGCTATCGTGTTTTTCATGAAATGCGCACTTACGACTTGAATTTCATTCAAGTCAAAAGATGCGTAAGGGGGACACCCCTTAACCCCAAAAGCAAAAGCAAGAGCGGTAAAGCAAATGAAGAAATACAATATTGATGAACAGCATATTTTTATATGCTCAAACTGTGGGAATGAATTTTTATACAAATTACCTAAAATTCTTATAGAGCAAATGAATGGAGTATCCATTCAAACTATTAGAAAAGAATGCCCGAAATGTAATCAATACGTGGATGCCACAAGGAAAATTTAATGGCGATTTACCACTGTACAACCAAAACCGTTAACCGCAGTTCGGGAAGAACTGCCGTTGCATCTATGGCTTATCGTGCAGGGGAAAAACTCAAAGATGAACGAACAGGACTAACCCACGATTTTACGAGAAAGGATGGTGTCGCCCATAGCGAAATTGTGTCTAACCTTGATATAGAAATAGACCGTAGCGAATTGTGGAACTTGGCGGAACAGTCCGAAAACCGCAAAGATGCTCGAACTGCTAGAGAATGGGTCATTGCCCTACCTGATGAATTAGACGCTGATCAACGTAAGGACTTGGCAAAAGAGTTTGCTCAATCACTTGTTGATCGCTATGGCGTGATCGCAGATTTAGCCATTCACGAACCCAGCAAAGGCGGAAATGATAAAAACCATCACGCCCATATCATGCTGACCACCCGAAAAGCTGAATTAGACCCTGACAATAAACTCACTTTGACGACAAAAACCGATATTGAGTTAAGTAATGCCAAACGCAAAAGCCTAAATATGGGAACAACCCAAGACGACATCAAACAGATTCGGGAAACATGGGCGGACTTAGCCAATCACGCACTGGAGCGAGCAGGCTACCGAGAAAAAATAGACCACCGCAGCTATGCCGATCAGAACAATGGACTACAAGCCACCATTCATGAGGGGACTTCGGTCACTCAACTCCGTAGACAAGGCATAGACACCGAAATCAGCCGTTATAACGACCATGTGAAGCAACACAACGCCCAACACCTCAAACAACAGCAACAGCGCACAGACAGCGTTTTACAGCGTGGTTTAAACCGTGCCGAGCAAGGCTTCGAGCAATGGCAGAAAAACCAAGAAGCTAAACGCCTAGAACAAGAACGCCAAGCCGAAATACAACGACAGCAAAAACTAGAGCAACAGCAAGCCGAGCGAGCCAACCGTAAAGCATCACAAGACTTAGATCAGGGCGGAATGTACCGATGAGCAACCAAAACGACCTAGATGACCAGCTCTATATTTTACTGGCATCTATGAAAGAGTATCGAGAAGCCATAGCAGACGATAACAAGCGATTAGAAGCGTTTTACAAGGAAGTGGCTAGCGGAGTACTCAATAAGACCGAAAAACACCTAAAAAACGCCAATCAGAAGCAAATAGACGCACTCAACAACAGTATTCGGGAATTAAACAATGCAACCAATCAACTTGACTGGCGATTCATGGCAATCTACGCCAGTGCTTTTGTTAGCTTGCTGATCGTTTTCTTTTTAGCATTATTTTTATATGTGCCGAGCATGGACGAAATCAAACAGCGTAGAGCAGACGTTGCATGGCTAGAACAAAAATACAGCCTAGATATTAAAAATTGCAATGGGAAGTCTTGCGTTCGCATCATGAAAAATGACTGTCACGGAGCGAATAAGGATTATTGTGTGATTGACCCAAAATAATGATTAGACAGTACTTTGCTCGGCTCTTGCCATCACCGAATCAATGACAGCAGTCGCAAAGTTGCCCGACTTTGAAACATGGCTAAAGCCATCTTTCAAAGCATCGAGCGATAGTCATCCAAAAATTTCGGAATGGCTATCCAACTGATGCAGTTCTAAAATATCGTCACCAACAAGCCTATAGATCAAGACTAAATCAGGCTTCACATGACAATCACGACAATTTTTAAACTCTGCACCACCTTTCAAGGGATGATCTAAATACTTTTCAGGCAAAGGATTATTTGCGACTAAACAATCTAATACTTCTGCCCATTCAGCCGTAACCAGTTCTAAATAACGTCTTTTAATATCACGTTTAAAAGAACTGGTTACGATAATCTTACGTTTAGCCATGTGCTTCTTCCGACATAGCTTTAATCGCTTCTTCTACCGTTTCGTACTCGGTGTACTCGCCATTTTCAATCTCTTTTAAAGATTGAAGTAACTTGGCTGCTGCTTTAGGAGTTAAAGCAGGTTCTCGTGCATAGTCAAAAGACAAAGGAATCGCTTTAGTTTTAACGATTTGATTCAAGAACAGTTTGAATGCTTGAGGCATAGTCAAACCAT
>NZ_VPEW01000031.1:0-5487 GCF_013416965.1 Acinetobacter sp. YH1901134
GTACACTATATGTACTATTGATTTTAAACTGAAGAGTTTGATCATGGCTCAGATTGAACGCTGGCGGCAGGCTTAACACATGCAAGTCGAGCGGGAATAGGTAGCTTGCTACCGATTTCTAGCGGCGGACGGGTGAGTAATGCTTAGGAATCTGCCTATTAGTGGGGGACAACATTTCGAAAGGGATGCTAATACCGCATACGTCCTACGGGAGAAAGCAGGGGATCTTCGGACCTTGCGCTAATAGATGAGCCTAAGTCGGATTAGCTAGTTGGTGGGGTAAAGGCCTACCAAGGCGACGATCTGTAGCGGGTCTGAGAGGATGATCCGCCACACTGGGACTGAGACACGGCCCAGACTCCTACGGGAGGCAGCAGTGGGGAATATTGGACAATGGGGGGAACCCTGATCCAGCCATGCCGCGTGTGTGAAGAAGGCCTTTTGGTTGTAAAGCACTTTAAGCGAGGAGGAGGCTACTTTAGTTAATACCTAGAGATAGTGGACGTTACTCGCAGAATAAGCACCGGCTAACTCTGTGCCAGCAGCCGCGGTAATACAGAGGGTGCGAGCGTTAATCGGATTTACTGGGCGTAAAGCGTGCGTAGGCGGCTTTTTAAGTCGGATGTGAAATCCCCGAGCTTAACTTGGGAATTGCATTCGATACTGGGAAGCTAGAGTATGGGAGAGGATGGTAGAATTCCAGGTGTAGCGGTGAAATGCGTAGAGATCTGGAGGAATACCGATGGCGAAGGCAGCCATCTGGCCTAATACTGACGCTGAGGCACGAAAGCATGGGGAGCAAACAGGATTAGATACCCTGGTAGTCCATGCCGTAAACGATGTCTACTAGCCGTTGGGGCCTTTGAGGCTTTAGTGGCGCAGCTAACGCGATAAGTAGACCGCCTGGGGAGTACGGTCGCAAGACTAAAACTCAAATGAATTGACGGGGGCCCGCACAAGCGGTGGAGCATGTGGTTTAATTCGATGCAACGCGAAGAACCTTACCTGGTCTTGACATAGTAAGAACTTTCCAGAGATGGATTGGTGCCTTCGGGAACTTACATACAGGTGCTGCATGGCTGTCGTCAGCTCGTGTCGTGAGATGTTGGGTTAAGTCCCGCAACGAGCGCAACCCTTTTCCTTATTTGCCATCGGGTTAAGCCGGGAACTTTAAGGATACTGCCAGTGACAAACTGGAGGAAGGCGGGGACGACGTCAAGTCATCATGGCCCTTACGACCAGGGCTACACACGTGCTACAATGGTCGGTACAAAGGGTTGCTACTCCGCGAGGAGATGCTAATCTCAAAAAGCCGATCGTAGTCCGGATTGGAGTCTGCAACTCGACTCCATGAAGTCGGAATCGCTAGTAATCGCGGATCAGAATGCCGCGGTGAATACGTTCCCGGGCCTTGTACACACCGCCCGTCACACCATGGGAGTTTGTTGCACCAGAAGTAGGTAGTCTAACCGTAAGGAGGACGCTTACCACGGTGTGGCCGATGACTGGGGTGAAGTCGTAACAAGGTAGCCGTAGGGGAACCTGCGGCTGGATCACCTCCTTAACGAAAGATTGACGATTGGTAAGAATCCACAACAAGTTGTTCTTCATGACGATGTATCTGAGGGTCTGTAGCTCAGTTGGTTAGAGCACACGCTTGATAAGCGTGGGGTCACAAGTTCAAGTCTTGTCAGACCCACCATTCTGACTAACGAAGTATTTGAATAAAATACGGAAGCAAACAGAGAATCAGAAACATTGACTTATTGATAAGCTGGGGACTTAGCTTAGTTGGTAGAGCGCCTGCTTTGCACGCAGGAGGTCAGGAGTTCGACTCTCCTAGTCTCCACCATACATTCCTTCGGAATGTATAAAGAACGAAGCTAAAATAAACAATCAAACGATTGTTAGCTTAGTCCTTAAGCGATCAAGTGTTTAGGTTATAGAGCTTAGCAACAAAGTGGCGTATGATTCGCTCCATTGTTATTAAGCTCTGTGATTTATCACAGTTTCCTGACCTGACGAAGGCTGGAAAAATCATTAACAGAATATATTTGAGTTGAAATAATTTGTTCATACTCGTTTGATTTAACCTAACAAGCAATTGTGAAAGTTGAATGAAATGAGTTACTAGCGAAATTAACTGAATCAAGCGTTTTGGTATATGAATCTAATTGAAGCTATACAGTGATTAAGTTCACGAGACTCTAACTGTGGCAATTAAGTTTGCGACGCGAAATACAACTTGTATGTATTAGCGACTGTTTGGGGTTGTATAGTCAAGTAATTAAGTGCATGTGGTGGATGCCTTGGCAGTCAGAGGCGATGAAAGACGTAATAGCCTGCGATAAGCTCCGGGGAGGCGGCAAATATCCTGTGATCCGGAGATTTCTGAATGGGGAAACCCACCCGCTATAAGGCGGGTATCATAAACTGAATACATAGGTTTATGAGGCGAACGAGGGGAAGTGAAACATCTCAGTACCCTTAGGAAAAGAAATCAATTGAGATTCCCTTAGTAGCGGCGAGCGAACGGGGAAAAGCCCATTAAGTTATCTAAGCTTTAGTGGAACGCTCTGGGAAGTGCGACCATAGTAGGTGATAGTCCTGTACACGAAAGGGCTTAGATAATGATGTCGAGTAGGGCGAGGCACGTGAAACCTTGTCTGAATATGGGGGGACCATCCTCCAAGGCTAAATACTCCTGACTGACCGATAGTGAACCAGTACCGTGAGGGAAAGGCGAAAAGAACCCCTGTGAGGGGAGTGAAATAGATCCTGAAACCGCATGCATACAAGCAGTGGGAGCCAACTTGTTTGGTGACTGCGTACCTTTTGTATAATGGGTCAGCGACTTACATTCAGTAGCAAGGTTAACCGATTAGGGGAGCCGTAGAGAAATCGAGTCTTAATAGGGCGTTTAGTTGCTGGGTGTAGACCCGAAACCGGGTGATCTATCCATGAGCAGGTTGAAGGTTGGGTAACACTAACTGGAGGACCGAACCCACTGTCGTTGAAAAGCCAGGGGATGACTTGTGGATAGGGGTGAAAGGCTAATCAAACTCGGTGATAGCTGGTTCTCCCCGAAAGCTATTTAGGTAGCGCCTCGGACGAATACCATTGGGGGTAGAGCACTGTTTCGGCTAGGGGGTCATCCCGACTTACCAAACCGATGCAAACTCCGAATACCAATGAGTACTATCCGGGAGACAGACTGCGGGTGCTAACGTCCGTAGTCAAGAGGAAAACAATCCAGACCGCCAGCTAAGGCCCCAAAATTATAGTTAAGTGGGAAACGATGTGGGAAGGCATAGACAGCTAGGAGGTTGGCTTAGAAGCAGCCACCCTTTAAAGAAAGCGTAATAGCTCACTAGTCGAGTCGGCCTGCGCGGAAGATGTAACGGGGCTAAAACTATATGCCGAAGCTGCGGATTTACACATTAGTGTAAGTGGTAGGGGAGCGTTCTGTAAGCCGATGAAGGTGGATTGAGAAGTCTGCTGGAGGTATCAGAAGTGCGAATGCTGACGTGAGTAACGACAAAACGGGTGAAAAACCCGTTCGCTGAAAGACCAAGGGTTCCAGTCCAACGTTAATCGGGGCTGGGTGAGTCGACCCCTAAGGCGAGGCCGAGAGGCGTAGTCGATGGGAAATTGGTTAATATTCCAATACTTCAGTGTAATGCGATGAGAGGACGGAGAAGGTTAAGTCAGCCTGGCGTTGGTTGTCCAGGTGAAAGGAAGTAGGCATGTATCTTAGGCAAATCCGGGGTACTCTATGCTGAGATCTGACAGCAAGCTGTACTTGTACAGTGAAGTGGCTGATACCATACTTCCAGGAAAAGTCTCTAAGCTTCAGTTACACTGGAATCGTACCCGAAACCGACACAGGTGGTCAGGTCGAGTAGACCAAAGCGCTTGAGAGAACTCTGCTGAAGGAACTAGGCAAAATGGTACCGTAACTTCGGGAGAAGGTACGCTGCTTTTGGTGATGGAACTTGCTTCCTGAGCTGAGAGCAGCCACAGAAACCAGGCCCCTGCAACTGTTTATTAAAAACATAGCACTCTGCAAACACGAAAGTGGACGTATAGGGTGTGATGCCTGCCCGGTGCTGGAAGGTTAATTGATGGGGTTAGCGTAAGCGAAGCTCTTGATCGAAGCCCCAGTAAACGGCGGCCGTAACTATAACGGTCCTAAGGTAGCGAAATTCCTTGTCGGGTAAGTTCCGACCTGCACGAATGGCATAATGATGGGGGCGCTGTCTCCAGCAGAGGCTCAGTGAAATCGAAATCGCCGTGAAGATGCGGTGTACCCGCGGCTAGACGGAAAGACCCCGTGAACCTTTACTGCAGCTTGACATTGAACTTTGATCTTACTTGTGTAGGATAGGTGGGAGGCTTTGAAACCGAGACGCTAGTTTCGGTGGAGCCAATCTTGAAATACCACCCTGGTAATATTGAGGTTCTAACTCTGCTCCATTATCTGGAGCGAGGACCATGTCTGGTGGGTAGTTTGACTGGGGCGGTCTCCTCCTAAAGAGTAACGGAGGAGTACGAAGGTGCGCTCAGCGTGGTCGGAAATCACGCGTAGAGTATAAAGGCAAAAGCGCGCTTAACTGCGAGACCCACAAGTCGAGCAGGTACGAAAGTAGGTCTTAGTGATCCGGTGGTTCTGTATGGAAGGGCCATCGCTCAACGGATAAAAGGTACTCTGGGGATAACAGGCTGATACCGCCCAAGAGTTCATATCGACGGCGGTGTTTGGCACCTCGATGTCGGCTCATCTCATCCTGGGGCTGAAGCAGGTCCCAAGGGTATGGCTGTTCGCCATTTAAAGAGGTACGCGAGCTGGGTTTAGAACGTCGTGAGACAGTTCGGTCCCTATCTACCGTGGGCGCTGGAAATTTGAGAGGATCTGCTCCTAGTACGAGAGGACCAGAGTGGACGAACCTCTGGTGTACCGGTTGTGACGCCAGTCGCATCGCCGGGTAGCTATGTTCGGAAGGGATAACCGCTGAAAGCATCTAAGCGGGAAGCCTACCTCAAGATAAGATTTCCCTTGGACTTTATGTCCACTAAAGAGCCGTTGAAGACTACGACGTTGATAGGTTGGATGTGGAAGTGCGGTGACGCATGAAGCTGACCAATACTAATTGCTCGTGAGGCTTGACTATACAACACCCAAACAGTTGTATGTAAAGCATCAATTGATTCGATATTAAGCAAAATAACTTGATTTAGTTAACGCTTAAGAACAAAATACTGCAACTCAGATATGATCTGTTAATAACTCATTTGGTAGAAAACTTAGCACGAAGAGCACTGCTCTGAGATTAGACTAAGCAAGTATCCATAACAGTTGTGCTGGCGACAATAGCAAGAGTGAACCACCTGATCCCTTCCCGAACTCAGAAGTGAAACCTCTTAGCGCTGATGGTAGTGTGGGGTTACCCATGTGAGAGTAAGTCATCGCCAGCTCATTATTCGAAA
>NZ_VPEW01000032.1:0-5421 GCF_013416965.1 Acinetobacter sp. YH1901134
ATGATGCTATTGATCTTATGCTCAAGTTGGATCCTGAGTTTGTTCATAATTTATTAAATGAAAAAGGCAAAACATTAGAAGACTTTAAAATTAGTAGTTTATAAAGCCTTTCATTTAACATAATGGCTGTTATACGAAATTAAAAAACCTAGGCCAATGCCTAGGTTTTAAATTTTAAAAATAAATAAAAAGTTAATGTGATAGATTCAATTTTTCAGCTCCGTATAACGTGTATTATGTTAATTTTTAAAATACTTAATACTGTGCCTGTGTGTATGCTTTAAAAGCAACAAGAAACATTTTTCACTTTTATCTTTTTTTATACTGCTGAAGATATCCTTATTAAGAATAAAATCAATTGCTCAGATTCCAATGTAAACTACATTCGTTCTCCTAAAAAATTAATTCTTATAAATCTTGCAATAAGTTCTTGGATAGCTGTTTTAAATTCTCTAGTTCCTCATCACTCATCCGCATTGAACAGCGCATCTGATTCGGTATCTCCAGAATTTGCTCTTTCAAACCTCTAGCCTTATCCGTCAGGATGACCTTTTTTACCCGCTCATCTTCAGCAACAGATACTCGGTTTAAGAACTCTTTAGCTTCAAGTTTCTGTACCAGTGGCGTTAACGTTCCTGAGTCGAATAACGTCTTTTCACCGAGCTCTTTTAAAGAAATATTATCTTGGTCATACAAGGCAAGAAGAACGACAAATTGAGGGTAAGTCAGATCAAATTCTTTCAGAAATGGGCGGTACTGTCGGGTTAATGCATTCGATACAGAGTATAAAGAGAAACAAAGCTGTCCACCTAAGATGCTGTTATTCATAAATTTAACAACCTATTCCAAATAATATCTAAAAAATATTATAAATAATTCTTGACCAAAAGTAACTTGCGTGCAAGTATTATGCACACAAGGTTATTGGAAGATGATCTAAATAAATCAGCTTCTGGATAGAAACCAACATATTGCTTAAAAAAATTCTCGAACGTTATAGTGAGTTAGCGCCATGAAAATCGTATCTGCTTTATTAACTTCTACCGTATTCGCATCTGCGGCAGCATCAGCACAACCTGTTAATGCTCCAGCACCAACTGCAGGTGTTAAAGCGTTCCTTGATGTCTTAAATTCAGGTAATGGCAAGCCTATGGAACAAATGTCTCCAGCAGAAGCTCGTCAGGTCCTTATTGGAGCTCAGCAAGGCGTTGTTCTTCCTCCTGCTCAAGTCTCTGATAAAACGATTCAGATCAAAGGTCAAAGCATTAAGCTGAAAATCGTGAAACCTGAAAACACTAAAGGAACGCTGCCTGTCTTCATGTTCTTCCATGGTGGTGGCTGGGTACTGGGTGACTTCCCTACTCATGAACGCTTGATCCGAGATTTGGTGCGTGAATCAGGCGCTGCAGCGGTTTATGTGGATTACACGCCTTCCCCTGAATCTCACTTCCCAGTCGCGATTGACCAGGCTTATGAAGCAACTAAATGGGTGGCTGAGCACGGTAAAGAAATCGGGGTGGATGGTACACGTTTAGGATTAGTAGGTAACAGTGTAGGCGGTAACATGGTTGCTTCTGTAGCGCTGCAAGCGAAGCAGTTCGGCGGTCCAAAAATCCGTTACAACGTAATGCTTTGGCCAGTGACTGATGCAAACTTTGATAATGAGTCATATAACACTTACGCCAATAATCACTTCTTAACCAAAAATATGATGAAATGGTTCTGGAATAATTACACCACTAAAGCATCTGACCGTAACAATATTCTGGCATCTCCACTTCGCGCCAGCAATGAGCAGCTGAAAGACTTCCCACCGACACTGATTCAAACTGCTGAGTTAGATGTATTACGTGATGAAGGTGAAGCATTTGGACGTCATTTGGATAAAGCTGGTGTACCTGTAACCGTTACCCGTTATAACGGTATGATCCATGATTATGGTCTACTCAATCCACTCAGCAATGAGCCAACGGTAAAAACTGCTCTATCTCAAGCAGGATCTGAACTTCAAAAACATTTGAAATAAAGGCTTGTCTGACTTAATGAAATAAAGAAGCCCAGATCTCATATCTGGGCTTCTTTATTTCTATGATTTCATTTTAGAAAATAATAACTTGCCGAGATAAGACAATCCGACTGAATCAAGATCTTCTGAATAGCGAATCTATTTAAAACACTATAACAGTCTCATTTTTGAGCTTGAAGGCCAGACTTTACATAGTTGATTACATATTCAACACTCAAATATTTATATCATCTATTTAAGTTAATTCAACTGCTGCTGCATGATCGATGCAGCATTGTAGCAATGGAAAGAAATTATTTTTCCATTCTCAATATGAAATACATCACAGCAAGGAACATCTATAGTTTTCCCTGTTGGCGCAAGTGTTCCTTCAGGCGTAATGAGTTCCCCAGTATGAGTACCGCGAATTGCAAGTTCAACGACAACAGTACCATTCATAGCGTAAGTGCTAAAAATTTCACGATGAACATCAGGAAATGCTGCAGCCATACCACTTGCTACCATGGCAATATTTTCCCCACGAAATTCCATTTCAGCTGGAACATTCAGAACGTATCCCTCATCCGAAAAGAATGAAGTAAACCTATTCAGGTCAAGGGTTTTACCTTCAGCTGCATTGTATAATTCTCTAATTATCTCAAGATCATTGTGCATCATATATTCCTTTAAGTCTGGATTCCGCTAACCAATGCCATATCACATAGATCTATTGGACAAAAAGAAGTATAGACAATAGGTTACTTAAAGAGTAGAACCTACCAAAAGGTAAGTGGAAAATTATTATGAATACATCATGTGGTTTAGATATTTCTTTAAAAATTATGGGGGGGAAATGGAAGCCTTTAATCCTCTATCATCTTCAGAATGGACCATTACGATTTTCTGAAATAAAAAGAAGTATGGGAAGCATCAGTGAAAAAGTGCTGATTCAACAGTTACGCGATTTAGTCGCAATCAATGTTCTTAATAGACATGATTATAAGTGTGTACCGCCAATGGTTGATTACTCTCTTACACCTTTTGGCGAAACACTTGTACAAGCACTGATTCCACTCTGTGAATGGGGAAACCAAAACCGTGAGCAGGTGACAAAGTTGTTACAGCCATCATTAGAGCTAAATTAAGAAAGCCTAAACTATAAACTTGGTTGGTAAGGTTGATAGAAAATTTATATTACTAAACTTTGAAAAATAAACAGAGTAATCTTTCCATTTAACATAATAGAGGTTATACGAAATGCTTTTTAAAATATCCTCGTTTTTCATATAGTTAAAATATTTTCATCCCCCTAAAAAACCACAAAAAACCGACTTGGAAACAAGTCGGTTTCTTTTTGAGCAATTCTGATACTTCTTGCCAATAAAATTGATCAATATTTAATCAATTTGTCATTTTTCTCTGTGTTATCAAGACAGCGCTGGCTTAAATTATCCCCAATTTCTGCGGACAACTCTTGGGATAAAAATTCACCAATTTTGTACGCCTGAGCGCACATGAATTTAGGGATTTTGCGGATGTTCACAATCCCTTGTATTCAATATCATGAAGTCATAAGAGAACAGGATGTTCCGCAGAATAAAAATAAATAATCGCTCAAGGATCGGCGGCACGACAGGAGTTATGCCAAGCGAACCAATACGAAAAAGCCCGACAGGATGTCGGGCTTTTTTACATTCTATGTTCAGTGATAGGTTTAAAGTAAACTACGATGAATTACATATAAATTATTCAGAATGAAATTTTTATCAAAAGAAAAGGTCCTCGATTTTTTTTCATTAATGGCTGTTTTAATTCTGATTGTCTCTTGGTTACTTCCTGTATTCGATGGCATGAAAGGATACGAACTTTTTGTATATTCATTTTTCTTACAATTTTTAATATTTCCCATTATTTTAGTTTTTCCAATTTGGGCAAATTTATCACTCGTTTTTACATATTTTTTATTAGATGGAAATGATCCCAAGGCATTTCGTTGGAGCTGTATAACTTTAGCAATGATGTGCTATGGTCTTGTCACTATTTGGGTTATAGATGGCAAGAACAGCCAACCAGTTCTATTCGGTGCTTATGTTTGGGTACTCTCAGGAATTTTAATTTGTATCTGTGCTTACCTTAAAGTGAAAAAAATATCTAAAAATCATTGATCTTTGACAAGTGTCAAAGAGACTTCGCATAAGAGATTTTATGTTAAATAATAGCTATATTTCTAAGGAAATTAATAAATGTTAACAAATGAAACTCACACGAACAGACAAAAAAATCTTCCCCTATTTCAACAAGTAAAATTTTCAACTTTCTATAGTTTAGTTGGTCGGGCTAGCAAAAAAATGCGTGGCATAAGCTTTAATTATGACCATGAATGTAAAACTATTGAGACAATAATAATCTTTGATAGCACATTATCAGAGGAAGAACAGGAAGAAATGGAAATAGCTAACACAGAAGTTCTTGCAGATATTGATAATGAAGTGGCAGGTTTTTTTCTTACTTTAAAGGTAATTCCATCTTCTAAAAGCATTTTAGATCAACGTGGAAATTGGGGATGGATTTATTTGCGCCATGAGTATGATAATTAAGTTTATTTAAAATTAACATAATGCACGTTATACGAAGTTAAAAAATTGAGACTATAGCCTTAATTTTTATGTATTTTTTAAAATTTAAATCCTAGATCCGAGTCTAGGCTTTTTCATTTCTTATAACAGCCATTATGTTAAATGGATTTAATTTTGCTTAGCCTTATATTCATTAAATGCTTGAAGCATTTCCTTTTTCTGTTCTTTGGAGACATCTGTATATGAGTAAAATCTTTCATAATCTTTTCTAAATTGGCTACTTTCAATCCTTTTAGCTAAGCCATCAATAAAACCTTTTCCTTGAGTCTGATACTGCTGAATCGTTTGTTCATCTAGGCAGATAGTTTTCTCCCAAGAAATTGCACTCATATTTATAAGAACATTGAGATATATATTTTCGCTATCCTCATATAGTTCCCAAAAATAAGGTTCTATTTCTATAAGCTGCATTCTACTAGTATTCCTAAACTTTTAATTATTTCTAAAATTAACATAATACACGTTATACGAAGTTTTGAAACAGAGTATATGATGCTGATTTTTATTTATTTTTTAAAGTTTAAAGCCTAAACCAGTGTCTAGGCTTTTTCATTTTGTATAACAGCTATTATGTTAAATAGGGTACTTGCATACTTCATTCCTCTTTAATTTCTACTGTATAGAATGAGCGTGTGAAAGGCACTGTGCTGTAGTTTCATCAAGGTTTTTTTCGATCTCGTTCCAACTATCGAGATATTCTTGAAATTTCTCATTCATAAAGTTTGAATGTAATGCTACCTGCATATAGTAGCCATCAATAACCAGGGCTATAAAATTTAG
>NZ_VPEW01000033.1:0-5331 GCF_013416965.1 Acinetobacter sp. YH1901134
GATAATCTTTCTCGGATTCAATCAATAATTGAACCGCTCTTTCTCTGATTTCAGGGGTATATTTTACTTTTTTCATCGGGACATTCTCTCAGAAAGCTTGGTCTCCGACAAACCCGGTACGGTTCAAGGTGAGATTTCTAAAATATATGTAGACAAAAATTCAATCAAAACAGCACCAAATAATAATGATATTAGATATTTTTCTATAAAAGAAGTTCACTCAAATCCTAAAAATAATGTAGTGAAAAATAATTTAGCGATTGAATGTTCACAAGGTCTTTTCTTGAGCCCATTTACTAATCAATGGGAACCTATTTTTCAAAGAGGCTATATTATTGGTACTCTAAAAACCTATGAATATTATAGCTATACAACTGTTTGCGATGATGTCAGAGGAAAATATTCTAATAACATTATTATTAATACAAACAGAATTGGATTTTAATAATAGCCTAAGCAGAACAAGCTTCTCAAAAGCTCTTCTATAAAAATATAAAAACCTATAAAAGCAAAAGCACATGCTCTCAACTTCTCAACTCGTTACCCAAGCGTCGCACTTCGTGCTTTGGCTTTGGTGAACGGTTGAGAGAGTTTCGGCAATACTCTCCCTAAAGGCGGTCATTTAAAAAAATGACACATCCTTTAAGTATTGCCGATTTACCGCATATTCTTTTGGCTTCGGAGCCACGTATATCGGTCGTATCCGCACATAGCTTTGCAGACTATGCAGACAAGGACTAAAGGTCTTGCACCTTCTCCCACGCGCTCCCTGTCGAAGTATGGCGGTATCTCTGCGAGGGTTTCCCCAACATGCAACTTAACCAACCTATACAGCTACTCTTAACGCTCCGCTTTTGTGAGATTCCCCTGTAGCGGTTTAGCCTTTCGACTATCGCTACGTTGCACCAGTGACACTTATTCCCTCCACATGCAACGCATGCCAATCCCTAAAACGGACACGCAGAAGCAGGCAAAGCTCGATCTATGATGCTTATTTGATGATTTAAAACACGGATTAACGAAGACTTATCATTTTGAGACTTGATCTAAACACTGTTTATTGTGAAAATAGAGTTCAGGTACCAGCCTTTGGTGAAATCATAACGGTCGCCAAACCTTATGATCTTCGTTATTCGATGGGTTAACATCAAATAACTGCGTACCGTAGAATTTACTGGAAAACCCCTCTAAGTTGCAAGGCTTAGGGGGGATTTTCTTTATAATTTACAATTACAAATTTACTTATCCTTATTTAAAGCAAATTTTCGCTTCTTAATCACAGTAATTGACTTTTCTTGTGAAGCTATATTTTGCTGAATAGCTACCTGCTTCATTTTTACTGGTAAAGTAATCTTTTCATCAGATTTGGGGCTAGATTCTTTAGGCTTTGAATCTGTTGGCTTTTGCAAAGTTGCTTCTTTATTTTTAATTTTTATATAAATTTTATGTACGACCGTATTGTGTTCTTTGATCTCCTTATTTTTACTCTTTATTTTTTTATATTGTTCTTTAAAGGGCGTTATAAAATTCTTAACCGTTGATAGCAGTACAGCTTCATCAGAGTGTATATCTGCTAATGTCTTTGGTGTTTCACTTTGTACAAAATCAATAAAATGTAAGGGAAATTTTTCAATAATCTCTGGAGTAGCAAAACTAACAAAATGATATCCGTGATAAGAAATTACAGCGTAATTTGTATCCTGTTTAATCGGATGTTTGATATATCCCTTTACTGTCGCTTCTCCTTGATCCAATAGCTTTTTTAGATAGAAATCCTTGATATGATTCTCTAAAACTCTACTTTTTCTATAAAAATTAATCTTATTGTTAATCTCTTCTCGCTCTTCTATTTCATCAACAATATCTAACTTATGACTAAATTCAACAAATTGAGCATGATGATATTCAGCAAGTTTAGAAGTCCAAATTAAGATTTGTCCAAGATTATCAGGCTTAATAATCTCAATATCGTTGAAATCAAGTTTTTTTATTAGTGCAAGTTCTTCATGCTTGAACTCTTTTCTTTCCAAACTTGAATGTTTCAACATAACAACTTCCTTAACCACGGCGTATCCTTCAAAAACTATAAAGTAAAAGCTCATTTGGTATGAATACCAAATGAGCTTTCTAATTAATCAATCAAACATTAAAACAAAAAAGGGAGGTCATACCTAATTAAGTACGTTTCAATGCCATAATATGGCGAACCATATCGTTAATATGTTGTTTTGTTTCATTATCTTGTGAACCTAACCATGTCACCACATCAGCATCAAAAGCCTTTGCTTGAGCGATGGCGTGACGTTCCTGTAATTTTTTCACAAAACTAGGTTTAACCAATGGGGCATTGGTAGGATCAAAATTTTTATAGCGTTCTAATTCATTTTGCATTGCTGTACCTCCGCTTTTGGTGATGTGATGGTTCAAATGCAGTGATTATTCTCGCAACATCTCCACGTTCAACCCAAACCACTGTTAATAGTCTACCACGATTGCTTAAACCGACTGATATTAGTCGTTGTTCGTCATAGTGTCCTACATCATCAAAAGACATCAATGCAGGATCAAGGAAAATACTACAGACTTCTTCGAACGTAATTTCACGCCCTCTGTAGACTAAATCCATTTTTTGGTCATGCCATTCAAATAACAAGCCGTAATATTCAATCAATGGCATGATTACCCCTTTTCCTCTCGTAGAATTGAAATTAAGTAAGAATTTTCTTTTAGCATAAGAAATATTCTTATTATTTTGGGTCTATGACACAAAAATCGCCATTTTTTCCATATCCGCACTGCTTTTTCATCACTCGGACACACGGTTTAGATTCTCCATCAACTTTACAACTTCCAATATCAAACTGGATGCCTTGCTGTCTCAGGCTCTCGATCTGCGGGATATTGCCTAAAGGTTTGATATAAACACTAAACAGCCAAATGATACCAAGCATCAGAATGGCAAAGATGCCTAGAACAATGGTAATGAGCTTCCATGACAACTGATCACGGGCTGATTCAATTGAATTATTCAAGCGTCCAAGTGCTTTAGCGGTCTTAATAAGCTCCGCTGTACCCTCCTGTAAGCCCGTATTTAGCGATTTTGATACAGTATGGTGGGTCTGCCCAGCAATAGTGCTTTGAATGTGTTCTTTCGTGATTTGAAGCTCTTTAACGGCCTGATTGACGAGGTTCTGCTGTTGTTCTGCAACTGCCATTAGTGCATATAGCTTTTTTTCATCAGGTGTCATCGGCTCATCCCTCTAAACTTCATTGTTTTCTGTTGCTCTCTTTCTAATTTCTGCTGTTGTTTGTACTGTTCCAAAGCAAGCTGTTTAAAGCTGTCAAAATCAGCCTTAAAGCTCTCAATACCCTGTTTAATTTCTTTGTCTGAAATTGGGCTGTTTTTGAGGTCTTTCAGGTCTTGTTTGGGGTCGCCTAAGTCTAGTCGCTCAAGCTCTTTATAGGCTGTACGTGATTGTTGTAGGGCTTCCCTAATTTCAGGGTCTTTGGCTTGGCTTGGTAACAGTTTCTTTTCGGGTTCTTTCTCTATGCCTTGCTCTTTGTAGCTTCGCATATCAATACGGCTATCAATTTGATGTTTTTCTAAATGGCTGTTGCATAAATCCGCCCATCTTTGGCGTAGGTCTTTAATATCAATTTTTCGTTCCTGGTAACTCTTGCCTGTATTGTCTTTTTTAGCTCCGCCACGTTCAGGATTTTTGCTGTTATAGCGTTTGAAATATTGCTCTGGATCTCGTTCGATTCCATCTTGCAGACGTTCATTAAACATGAGATGCACGTGGGGCTGATCGTTGCCGTCCATTGCTTTAGGGTTATGAATCGCAAACTGATATGGATATTTTGAGCCGATCTCGGACTGAATGAACTCCTCAACCAGTTCTAGACGTTGTTTGGCATTCATCTCTCTAGGCAGGGCAATTTCATATTCTCGATAGGTACTGCCATTTTTGCGCTCGTAAAGGTCGGCTGCTTCCCAAAAGGTAATCGGATTATGTTCAGCCCATTTCGGCATATTCCCATAGGCACTATGTTCAAGGTCGGTTTCTGCCTGTTCTTGTTTCAGCTTTTTTTCTTCATCCCGATCAATATATTCGGCATGCGGTGCTGCTTTACCTGCCTTACCGACTTTGACACTTAAACGAGCAATCGCCATTAGGTCTTATCCTGTTCCTTTTTTCGGTTACGTTCTTTTTTAAACGCTCTTTGATCAAGTATCGAAGCCCACATCATAATGATGATAATTAGCGGTGCTGCGATCACGCCAAAACTAATATCTTTGATTTTTCCCAATACCTGTTTTAGTTGCATGCTGTTGCTCCTAGCTTTGGTACTTCTTTTTTTCATTCAATTTTCAATTGAACGAAAAAAAGAAGTTTCAGGGTTTTAGGGATGAAGTCCCTAACGTGCTTAGGTTTCTCAATGAAATTGAGAAACGTCTAAGCGCGCCATCAATTTTTTGATGGAAGTACAGGCGACAATCTCTAGAACGACTTTAACAAAATTGCGTACCTTGGACGTAATTATTTTGTTATCGTTCTTTGAGTATTGAGCCTGTGCTTTTGCGGTATATGAATTAAGGAATTGAATATGAATAATGATTGGCTGTCTGAAAAAATTACCTACATTTCTGCTTTAAAGAATCCCAGTGATGCACAAAAGCTTTTATTAGAATTAGCTCAAATCCAATACCGTACTCCCGACCAAGAGAAAAAATTGAATGCCTTGATCAAAGCTGAAAAAGCCATAGATCGAGCGAATAAACAGAAGATAGCAGTCAGAAAATTACTGAATGCAGAAAAGGAAGCTGAACGAAAAGCTCGTACACGTCATCTCATTCAATTAGGCGCACTTTTTGAAATTGCTAACCTTGATCAGCGTGACCCAGCCGAATTACTTGGAATTCTGCTTAAAACTGCTGAAATAGACCCAAATGATATGAAATGGCAAATTTGGAAGGATTTAGGATTAGAAGTTCTCAAACAACGTAAAAATAATTCAAATTAATTATAAGCTAAGCTAGATCAGCAATAAATTAAGTTATGATTTAACAAATCATTATGAGATTTCATAGGACAATTAATGAAAAAGTTTATCTTAGGACTCTGTCTATCTTTACCAATTCTCTCTCATGCAGCACCTAAATGGGAACTTGCTAATGTATTCATCACAAACAAAGATAAAGGTGAACCGTACCGGGTTTGTCGGAGAGTTTTTTATTTAAGTTAGGCCACCTGACCTAACGGGTTAATCTTATCATAGTACATTGCTTCAAAATCAAAAGGTGATACATAACCTAGTGCACTATGTACA
>NZ_VPEW01000034.1:0-4462 GCF_013416965.1 Acinetobacter sp. YH1901134
GCAGCGAACCCGTAGAAAGCCATGCTCCAGCCGCCCGCATTGGAGAAATTCTTCAAATTCCCGTTGCACATAGCCCGGCAATTCCTTTCCCTGCTCTGCCATAAGCGCAGCGAATGCCGGGTAATACTCGTCAACGATCTGATAGAGAAGGGTTTGCTCGGGTCGGTGGCTCTGGTAACGACCAGTATCCCGATCCCGGCTGGCCGTCCTGGCCGCCACATGAGGCATGTTCCGCGTCCTTGCAATACTGTGTTTACATACAGTCTATCGCTTAGCGGAAAGTTCTTTTACCCTCAGCCGAAATGCCTGCCGTTGCTAGACATTGCCAGCCAGTGCCCGTCACTCCCACTCGATTGTAAACAAGCACACAAAACCCTTTAGTGACAACAATTTGCAAGAACTATCAGGCTCAGTGCCATGAAAAATACCATGACCAGATCATGAGGTTGAACACGGCTTGCGCCGGCAGCGTTCACGCTCCTGGTCGGCGATCTCGCCCGGCTGCAATGCTAGCTCAGCATCGGTCATGCGCTCCAGCACGTCGCGTAGGCGGATGGTGCAAGGAATGGGCGGCAGCTCGAACTCATAGCCGCCGGCGATCATTTCGGCCGCAATCTCCTCGGTGATGAAAAACGGCTCGTCGTCTTGGTTCGGCTTCTTCATGCCCTTTCCTCCTGGCGCTCATCCTGGCCGACAGCGGCCAGGGCATCGGCTTCCGTCAATGCGTCCTCCACGAACGCGCCGTGCTGCTTCGCTTCGGCCTGGCTGACCTCGGCCCATATCCGTTTCACCTGGGCCGCACTGTACCCGGCCAGCTCGGCGGTCTTGTTGATGCTGTAGCCGGACTTGCGCAGCGCGACAACTTGGGCGCGGCGCTTCGGATCAGCACGGCGGCCCTTGTACCGCCCGGCCTGGCGGGCCAACTCAATGCCTTGGCGCTGGCGTTCGCGCCTGTCCTCGTAGTCGTCGCGGGCCATCTGCAAGGCCAGGCGAAAAAGCATGATCTGCACGGCTTCCAGCACGATCTTGGCGACGCCCTGGGCCTCGGCCGCCAGGTCGGATAGATCGACCACGCCAGGGACGGCCAGGCGTGCGCCTTTGGCCTGTATCGAGGCCACCAGGCGCTCGGCCTCGGGCAAAGGTAGGCGGCTGATGCGGTCGATCTTCTCGGCAATGACCACCTCGCCGGGCTGTAGGTCGCCGATCATGCGCAGCAGCTCAGGCCGGTCGGCGCGTGCGCCGGATGCCTTCTCACGGTAGATGCCGGCGACGTAGTAGCCGGCGGCCTTCGCGGCCGTAGTGATCGCCTCTTGGCGTTCCAAGTCCTGCGCGTCGGTGCTGACGCGCAGATAGACCCGCGCCACCATCGGCGCGGCTACTGGCTTCGTCCTGCGCATACTTGCGGGCTCCTTTGGGCATACTCAAATGCACCCATCTTAAACTGGCAGCTAATGTACAAAAGTTGATAGAAGCACACAAGTTCAATTTTGCACTTCTGCCCCACTATTGCAAAACTGCTTGTTAGTAGCCGTTTTTTCTTACTGTTTATAGATTCAATAATTTTTGAAACGAAAAATTGGGACTAAACATTTCGGTTTCGTTTTCTGTCGATTCGTCCTGCGTATCTTTTGCATAAACAAACATTTGTTGTTCGTAGTTTTCGATGGCATTTTCAATACTTGTAAATTCTCCGTTTGTAAGGTTTTCAGACAATATCAAAGCATCCAATAATCCCGTATTTACACCCTGTCCTGCAAAAGGCGACATCAAATGAGCAGCATCGCCAATCATTGTTATGGGTAATGGACGGTTACTTTTCCAATCATTGTTCAAAGGAAATTTCCTTGTGGGCAAGCATTGAAATGTTGATACCGAACGTATTAATTGTTTGTAAACTTCACTCCATTTGGAAAATCTTTTCAATAAAAAATCGGCAACGCTGTTTCTGTCCTGAAAATCTAAGGGAATTTTATTTTTCCATTCATCGGGCGTTTTAAAACTAATTCCTAAATACAATGCACCATTATTATTGGGATTGGCAAACAATAAAATGCCCTGATGTCCCGCCATTAATCGGTTGCCGTTGCATAGCTGAAAAAATCCGGGACAGTTTATTTCCGGTTGAAGAATATCAGCTTGGATGTTGAAAGTACCGGTTTCTTCAACTTGCGTGTCGGTAACAAAGCTCCTTATTTTCGACATTCCACCATTGGCAAGAATAACCAAATCTGCTGTTTCACTCGGTTTATTCTCAAAAGTTAGTGTCCACTTCTTCTTACCAGGTTCAAGCATAACAAGTTTTCTATCCCAAATAACCGTGTCGTTTTCTAAACTATTCAACAAGATAGCCCTTAAGTCATTTCTGTTTATTTCAGGATTGTCAAATCGATTTTCGGGCTTTACATTTTTTGTGGATAAAATATTGCCTTTTTCATCAGCAATATTTACACCCATTGGTAAGGCTAAGTCATAATAAGTTTGTAACAATCCCGCTTTTTTCATTGCTTCCTGACCTGAACCTTTGTGTAGGTCAAGGGTTCCACCAAAAATTCTTGCCTCTCGGTCGTTGTCTCTTTCGTAAACTGAAACGTCTATGCCGTTTTGCTGTAATAATTTTGCCATAGTCAGTCCAACGGGTCCACCACCAATTATTGCAACGTTCTTATCACTAAGTAAATTCATTTGTTTGTCTGTATCTATTCGCATTGTCATTCAAAAATGGCACATAACAAGTGGCTATACGCCAAATGGCGTATATATCCACTATATCTTATTTTGCTAAACCTTTCATTATCAGTGACAAATCCGTTTTCAACCGTTTACCGTTCGTTTCTACTCTCTCAAAAGGATTTATATTCATAGTGCTTTTTGTTAAGTTTTGCTCAAATATACAAATCCTTTCTATATATCTAACAAATCCATCGGACTTTTTAATTGTTCCATTCCCTTGGTGGTAATATGTGTATAAACCTCAGTTGTTTTACTGCTTGAATGACCTAACAACGATTGAATATAACGTAAACTCGTACCATTCTCAAGCAAATGCGTTGCAAAGCTATGTCGTAAGGTATGTACAGTAACTTCCTTTTGAATCTTTGCTTTTAAAACAGCTGCTTTAAAAATGTTTTGAATACTTCGGCTTGAGTATGCGCCACCTTTTTGACCTTCAAATAAATAATCTTTTGGTTTATATTCCATAAAGTATGTTCTTAAAATAATTAATGTTTTCTCAGATAAAATGGTATAACGATCTCTTTTTCCTTTTGACTGTTCTATACGAATTTGCATGCGCTTGGAGTCAATGTCTTTTATTTTCAGGTTTATACATTCAGAAATGCGCAAACCTGCCGAATAAATAGTCATCAGAATAGCCTTGTGTTTCACGTTTTCAATAGCGCGTAGTACCCGAATGGTTTCTTCTTCACTCATCACAACAGGAAGTGTTTTTTCTTTTTTTGGTCTTTCGATGAAATATGTTTTCCGTTGTCCACCCAAAACACGTTCGTAATAAAACTGGCACTGTTGCAAAGTTAGCGATGAGGCAGCCTTTTGTCTTATTCAAAGGCCTTACATTTCAAAAACTCTGCTTACCAGGCGCATTTCGCCCAGGGGATCACCATAATAAAATGCTGAGGCCTGGCCTTTGCGTAGTGCACGCATCACCTCAATACCTTTGATGGTGGCGTAAGCCGTCTTCATGGATTTAAATCCCAGCGTGGCGCCGATTATCCGTTTCAGTTTGCCATGATCGCATTCAATCACGTTGTTCCGGTACTTAATCTGTCGGTGTTCAACGTCAGACGGGCACCGGCCTTCGCGTTTGAGCAGAGCAAGCGCGCGACCATAGGCGGGCGCTTTATCCGTGTTGATGAATCGCGGGATCTGCCACTTCTTCACGTTGTTGAGGATTTTACCCAGAAACCGGTATGCAGCTTTGCTGTTACGACGGGAGGAGAGATAAAAATCGACAGTGCGGCCCCGGCTGTCGACGGCCCGGTACAGATACGCCCAGCGGCCATTGACCTTCACGTAGGTTTCATCCATGTGCCACGGGCAAAGATCGGAAGGGTTACGCCAGTACCAGCGCAGCCGTTTTTCCATTTCAGGCGCATAACGCTGAACCCAGCGGTAAATCGTGGAGTGATCGACATTCACTCCGCGTTCAGCCAGCATCTCCTGCAGCTCACGGTAACTGATGCCGTATTTGCAGTACCAGCGTACGGCCCACAGAATGATGTCACGCTGAAAATGCCGGCCTTTGAATGGGTTCATGTGCAGCTCCATCAGCAAAAGGGGATGATAAGTTTATCACCACCGACTATTTGCAACAGTGCCGTTCAGGCAGTACTTCATCAACCAGCAAGGCGGCACTTTCGGCCATCCGCCGCGCCCCACAGCTCGGGCAGAAACCGCGACGCTTACAGCTGAAAGCGACCAGGTGCTCGGCGTGGCAAGACTCGCA